>NZ_BAABIZ010000080.1:0-2622 GCF_039543045.1 Bartonella jaculi | reverse complement strand
AATAGTAAGATCTGAGCAAAGATCTATGAAATTGCCATGAAATGTCTCGTCATGACATATCTCAGCCTGCCCTTCTTTTTGATCTTCGTAAAATTCTTGCTCCATACATTGCCTATTGCTTTACAATTATCATTGGCAATACAATGCACGAAATCCCCTTCAACTCATAAGCCTGACAGTGTCAGTCAAAAGAGCACTTCTTTAAAAAAGCACTTTTTTTCCCTCTTATAGCCTGTAAGAGAAACCCCAATACCAAACCCTCTCATAAAATCGTTTTCAAAGGCACTTCAAAGGCGATAGAGCGCCATTGTGAAGTGAGAGGTACAAATTATCACTCCATACAAAAAGCCTCTCTCAAGGCGCGTTTTTTTAAAGATTGCCTTTAAACGTTTAAACTGTTAGCGTACTCACGAGGCGTGAGCCAGTTTTGCCAGGACGGCTTTGCCGGATCTGCGAGGAGTTGACCGCCCTCCACGCCTTCTCATTTTTCCCCACACACCGGTTCCTTCTTTGCAAAGCCAACCAAGCCGTTTTTTTTAAAGATTGCTTTTGAACATTTACACTGTTATCTTATCCACGAGGCGTGAGCCAGTTATACCAGGACGGCTTTGCCGGATCTGCGAGGAGTTGACCGCCCTCCACGCCTTCTCATGTTTCCCCACACACCAGTTCCTTCTTTGCAAAGCCAACAAAGCTTTGCGGTGTGCGCTTTCTTGCCTTTACAAAAAAGCCTCTCTCAAAGCGCGTTTTTTTAAAAGATTGCTTTCAAACGTTGAAACTGTTAGATCACCCACGAGGCGTGAGCCAGTTATACCAGGACGGCTTTGCCGGATCTGCGAGGAGTTGACCGCCCTCCACGCCTTCTCATTTTTCTCACACACCGCTTCTTCTCACAAAAACCAACAAAGCTTTGCGGTGTGCGCTTTCTTGCCTTTACAAAAAAGCCTCTCTCAAAGCGCGTTTTTTAAAAGATTGCTTTTGAATGTTTAAACTGTTAGATTACCCGCGAGGCGTGAGCCAGTTATACCAGGACGGCTTTGCCGGATCTGCGAGGAGTTGACCGCCCTCCACGCCTTCTCATTTTCCTCGCCTCTTTTCCGTTAAAATCATAGGACTTTCTTCCTGTTGTTCTCTTTATAACAACCTCTCGCCCTTCTTTTCAGCAGCATGTAACAAACGTTGAATTTCGCGAAAGCTCTTTTTATGCATGGAGGTCAGCCACCATTCTTGTTTGCTTGCTACCCATTTGACCACAAAGCGCCACCACGCCCCACCACTTTCACCAAAAAACACAACACTCGGCACATCTTTGCGTCTGATAACACCATGAGGGCGGATGAGTGTTTGAAGAGCACCACGAAAATCCTCCAAGTGAAGGGAACGTGCTTGATGCTCTAACAAAATATGTTTCACACTGTCTGAAGATAAACGAATAAGAGAATTGTCCCCACCAAAAACATCACGCACCTTTTCTATCATTGGGGCTATGGGAATAAATCCACGCGGCATGCGTCCTTCAAACATCGCTTCCAAAAGTGGTGAGCCCACAATATCTTCAATGGCAATGCGTTTGCGATTGTCCCCCATTAGGGAAACTTTATCACTCAAAAAATTACTTAAATTTTGCGCGCGATGTTTCCCAGGGTTCAAATGCCAACCAGGATCAATACCTACGGGTATCTTTTCAACTTTTCCCGTCCGCTTATTGCGCCAAACCCGCTCCTCCACATGGGGTGGCGCAGCACCCTCTTCATAGCCTAAATTGTCCGCCTCATAACGGCTTACCTGCCGCACACTGCATTTACATCGCCAGCCATTGGGCGGATAAAGCCAATCCCAAACTGGATCATCAACCGGTGCCGTAAACCCCACCCAACTTTCATGTTCCAAACGCTTATGTTCTGAACTCGACAACGCATAGGTAAGATAAGGTAAAAACTCTTTATTATTTTGTGTGCGCTCCCACTCACCTGCCGCATGGGCACTCATGGTATTAGCCCAATAGACCGTTTCTAAACGCCGCGGGCACCCCAATTGTACCACACGCGTTTCACCCGTTTTCGGATCAATGCTGGTCTTTTTCCCCCACCAACCCTTTTCCTGTAAAATCGGCATTAAATTTTTTTGAAACTCTTGCAAAGGAACTTGATGCTTTATGGCATCTCCAACGGCTCGCTTAAAATCATCCAAAATGTCATAGCCTACCGATTTTGCTACCGTAAAGGAAAAGGCATGCTCTTCTGGTGCTATATCGCGCCAATCAAAGCTTGGAACAATATTTTTGGCTGCAAAATAACGGGTGACCTCTTTGGGTGCTGTTTTAAAAAGTTCCTCATCCATGATACCCCAGTCCCCGCGCAATCATTTGCACCTTTGCCAAGCGTGCTGCCAAGGCATGATGATCCATCTCGCCTAACAATTCATCCAAGCCTTTAAGGATATCCTCATAACTTTTAGCCTCTCTCACAAGCTTTTTAAAAGGCTCTAAAAGGGGCTCTAAATCCTCTTCCCAGTCACTTAAAGCCTCACTCGAAAGCCGATCCAATTCGTCGTGATGTTTTCCACCCTGCTCTTTTTTCCCCCCTTCTTTTCTTGTCACACAAACATCAAAAGCACCCCCAC
>NZ_BAABIZ010000079.1:0-2668 GCF_039543045.1 Bartonella jaculi | reverse complement strand
TGCTCTATAAAGCAGGCAACAATCATTTTACCTTTGGCAGTGCCGTTTCCTTATTAGGCACCCATCAACATAAAACAGAAGATATTGTTGGATTGGATGACTTTAGAACCAAGATTAATGAAGATCTGACAAGCTATGGACGCCTAGCAAACCCAAATGAATGGCAGAATTATAATAAATTTACCAGCAAAGTCACCATGAGTGGCGGTTTTGAGCTGTTGGGTAATTCGTCGTTTAGCCTTATCCATAATGGTGAAGTGGTGACACGTTTAAGTGCAAGCGGAAGTATGTTGAAAGGACCGCTGAAAATTGATGGTGAAGCTGTTTATACCAAGTCACAAGTGGATAAATTAATAGCTTCATTAGTCAAAAAACCAATTGAAATTCTTATGACAGAAAGTGGTCCTATACCTTTTCCTGAAGGTGTCACTGATGACACAAATGTAGAAATATGGGCATGGGGGGGCGGCGGCAGTGGAGGAACTGGAGGTTGGTTAAAAAATACTTATAACGGTCGTACCACATATACCTACTACGGTGGAGGTGGAGGCGGTGGAGGACAATGTGTCCGCGTAAAAATCAAAGGAGCTCAGTTTAGAAAAGCAAAAAATATCCAAATTGGTCGTGGGGGTAAAAATGGTAGTGGAGGTGCAACGATTATTGAAGGCGTTCTCATTGCCAATGGTGGGAGTATAGGCTCTCAGGGTAGCGGAGTTACCAAAACAGTAGGAGCAGGAGGAACAGGAGGCTACTCCGACATGCAAAACTTTATTTTTTCTGGCGGTAATGGTGGAAATGGCGGAAGCTGTAACGGCGGAAACTCTCTTTTTGGTGGTGCTGGTGGCGGTGGCGGATCTAGTAATGGCAGCGGCGGCTGTGGCGGTGAAAGTGACAAAGGTGGAAAAGGGGGCAGAGGTGGTCGTAATCAAGCTGACGCTGGTGGCGGTGGCGGCGGTTATTTTCCTGGAAAGGATGCAGAAAATTATAATAGTGGTGATGGCGGGAATGGCGCAGTATTGTTGAAATTTTTTATCTAGGAGGTATTGATGGAATATGCAGTTGTTGAAAATGGTGTGGTAACAAACATTATTGTTGCATCTGAGAATTATGTTCACGCCTTTGATGGTGAGGCTATCCCCTCCAGTGAAGCGCAAATTGGCTGGATTTATAAAGATGGAGTGTTCTCTCCTCCCTTGTTGGATGAAAACAAAAAACAATCCGCATTTACGCAACTAGCAGCGAAAGACGCAATCGTAGAGCCCCCTATAGGGGAGCCACAAAAAAGGTAAATAAGCTAAGTTATAGGAATGCTTGTTGTATAAAAGCTTAAAGACTCGTGTGATCTTTAAAGCCCTTTTTAGAACTCTTTCAAAGCCCTTTTAAAGAACTTTTTTGACTGACAGTGTCAGGCTTATGGAGCATGGTGATGCTTGTTATTGTCTCTTCATTGATTTGGAGAGCAAAATGGCAACAGAATTTAATCATGGTATTCGCCTCATTGAAGATGGTCAAGCTTCTCGCCCTTTGGAGATGTTTAGCCAAACCGCCATTGGGGCGGTTGTTACAGCCCCTGATGCGGATGCACAGACCTATCCCCTTAACGAGCCCGTGTTGGTCTTTACCCATGAGACAGAGAAAATCCAAAAGCTTGGGAGAAGAGGAACAGCCCTTGATGTTATCAATGCCGTGCGTGCGCAAGGGATCGAAGCACAAGTGATCCTTGTGCGGGTAGAAGAAAAGTCAACCATTGCTGAGACACAAGCCGAAATGGTAGGGTCCAATACGGCTTTGACCGGTGTTCATGCTCTAGCGCATGCTAGAGGGCATTTAGGTGTGGAACCTGGGATTTTACTGGCACCAGCTTATAGTGCAGGGCGCCTTGATAATGGCAAAAACCCCGTGGCAGATGCCTTGGAACAAGTGGCAGAAAAGCTGCAAGCGATTACCGTGTTTGATACGGGGGGGAAAAATACGGAAGAAAGCCTTGCCTATCGCGCAGATTTTTCCTCACGCTTTTGTTATCTGATTGATCCCTTTGTGCGGGTAGCAGATAGTGAGGGGGGCTTTAGTATAAAACCCGCAAGCCCCTTTGTGGCAGCCATGTTTATCAAACGGGACAAACAAAAGGGAGGTGTTTTTTGGTCTCCCTCCAACCAAGATGTTAAAGGTATTTTAGGCACAGCGCGCCCCATTAGCTATTTTGATGGGGAAATTGATCATGAGGCTAATCGTCTCAATAAAGCCGATATTGCCACCTTTATTCCCGCCCGCCTTAGCCAAAATGCGCATGGGCAAATGGCTGCCAATGGACGCATTTTATGGGGCAATCACACCACCTCCAGTGATCCACTCTGGCGCTTTGTCAATGTGGTACGCACCCGCGCAGCCTTGGAGAAAACCATCATTAACAATTTACGCCCTTGGGCGAATGACGAGAATCTGACCGGTCAACATGTCATTGCCATTACCCGCAGCCTTACACAGTTTCTTGATGATATGATTGCGCGCGGTGCGCTTTTAGGGGGGCGGGTTTGGTTTGACCGTGATTTGAATTCAAACAGCAATTTGCAATTGGGAAAATTGCGGGTGGAATTTGATGCAGAAGAAGTCCCCCCTCTCGAAGATTTAAGCTTTGGAAGCCGGCGCAATGGTGCTTACTTTAATCGGC
>NZ_BAABIZ010000078.1:0-2674 GCF_039543045.1 Bartonella jaculi | reverse complement strand
GACAAAGATAAATGGGGAGGAACTTGGTGTGAGAATTATAAAGCTGAAAATCTTCCCATCTGTCAACCTGGTGCTGTCATCCCAAAGCGAAGTGTCGAAAAGCGCTTAAACAGCCCATTTTGTAAAAAGTATAAAAACGCGGATGAATGCCAGCCTTAAGTTTTGCTATTGATGATGGAAACAATCCCCCCTCCTTGCCTTCGCTTGGAATGGTGGGATTGTTTTCTCAATCTTATTATTTAACGGCAGAAGACATGCAAGCCCACAAAGGCAGTATTCATGGTGTTGGAGCCGATATTATTGCCGGCACAAACCCGATGCAAAACAATGATGAACAGAGCGGGAACATTAACTTGGGTGCAGGGAAAGATATCACCTTTGAAAGTGCACAAAACACGCAAAACACGCAAAATCATTCGCAAAGTGCTTCCCTGAATGTTGGCTATACCTATGGCACGAATGGTTCTGGATGGATGGGAAATGCTTCTTTTGGGAAAGGAAATGGCTCTAGTGAGGAAGTACACCATAAGAACAGCCATGTTGTGGGTACCGGAACAGTTCATACCAGCAGTGGAGAGGATACTACATTGAATGGTGCGGTGTTTTCTGGAAATCGTGTAGAGATGGGTGTTGGTAATAATTTTACTATTACCAGCCAGAGTGATACGGGAAAAAGCTCTAGCAAGCAAGACACTGTTTCCATTGGCTTTAATGGTGGAAAACAGGATGCAGCCTCAACCAATATTGCCTTTAACAAGGATAAATCCTCTAGTGATTATCATAGTGTTGTGGAACAATCAGGCATTAAAGCAGGGACAGGCGGCTTTGAGATCAACGTGAAAGACAAAACAACGCTGACCGGGGGCATTATTGACAGCAGCGCACCAGCAGATAAAAACAAACTGACCACCGGAACCATCACGACGAGTGATATTGCCAACAATGCTGACGCGCAAGCCAGCAGCCAAGGTTTAAGCATTTCTGCTGGTGGTCCGATGGATCAAGGCAAATATGGTATTGGAAAAAACATTGCCAAAAATATCTTAGATCATTCCAAAGCTAAGGATTCAGAAGAAGGTTATACCAAATCTGCCATCAGTGATGGCACCATTGTGATCACCAATGAAGACGGGCAGAAAGTGTTGACGGGGCAAAATGGGGCACAAACCATTGCTTCCCTTAATCGTGATACTGCTAACGCCCATAAGGGTGTCTCACCCATCGATGTCGCCAAGCTGGAACAAATAGTCCATGAAAACCGTGAAATGGCAACACAACTCTTAGAAGAAGGGTTTAAATACAGCGATGAGTCCTATAAAACCATGTTTATTAAAGAACATCCTCTCGCTGTGGTTGACCGTGATGAACAGGGCAATATAATCTATAAAACAGATGAAAATGGGGTACCTATAAGAGACGCTCGTGGACAAAAAATCCCTGCATTTCATTATTTAACGGAAGAAGAAAAGCAGCATTTGCAAGAAGGTGCTGATGGCAAGGTGCATGTGTCCCTCAATGGCATCTTTACTCCACCAGAAGAGGCGGCTGTTTATGCAGTGCAACATGCGAAGGATAAAAATGCACCGCTTTATTTTGTTGTATTCCCAGAAGCCGATTCTGCCATCTCAGAACTTCTGGTAGCAGGTTATCAGAAGTTTATGGAAAATAACTTTTGGGGTTTGACCAATTCCACACAAGAAGCAAAAGATCTAGTGTATGGCTATGGTCTTACAGGGTTAGAACTTTATGGCCATAGTCGCGGTGGGATGACATTGGGGAATATGCTGAATTCTTTCAAACAAGAAGGCGTGCATGGGATAGGCAACGAAAACATGAATATCAATTTCTATGGACCAGCCTTTAATGTTTTGTCTGCATCCGGTCTGTTCACTTATGTGAGTGATGGCAAACAAACCACAGTTGGCTTTGATGGGCATAAATATGACTTTGTCAGCAGAATTATTGGCGGCAATGGCTATACTTACGAGACAGCACCTGCTGGCAGTAACTGGTGGACAGAAGCATGGAAAATGTTCACAGATCCCATAAATCCCCATACTTGCCTTGGAGATGCGGGTGATAAATGTACATGGCGCTATGGTACATCTCGTCGAGAACAAAGACCTTTAAGTAAATCAAGGAGTAAAAAATGAAACAAAATCTAAAGTTATTAGGCGCTGTAACTCTATTGAGTATAGCTGGATGTCAGTTTAATAAGCCTCCTTCAGGATATTTAACTGCTTGGGAGAAACCAGGAGCAGATTTTACAGAGGTCGGAAAAGCTTTGTTAGAATGTGGTATGCCAACCCCTTATGATGTCGATCCAGAAAATAGAAAGAATAGCCTTAATGCAAAAGCAACAATTTATGCTTGCATGATCCAAGCAGGATTCCGCTATAAAGATGAAGAGGTAGCAAGAGCGGGAGGGCCATGTTATACTTTTAAAACCGAAAACTTACCCATATGTCGTCCAGGCGCTGTCATTCCGAGGCCCAGTGTCAAGAAGCGCTTAAACAGCCCTTATTGTAAAAAATATAAAAACGCGGATGAATGCCAACCTTAACAACGCAAAATCATTCGCAAAGCGTTTTAATGAGAATGTTGGCTTTGGTGCTGGAGCAACGGGAGGAGGAGGTTCCATGAGCGCCTCTTTGAACAAGGATAAATCCTCTAG
>NZ_BAABIZ010000077.1:0-2779 GCF_039543045.1 Bartonella jaculi | reverse complement strand
AATGCCTACAATCACCAAACCATTTACGCTTTTTTATAGATGACACTATCAAGCCTGAATATATCGCACAAATGCAATTCCAAATGGCTTGTACGGGACGCAAATGGTGTCATTTCATGAGCTATAACCCAAACTTTGTAGGTATATCATCTCACTTGCGCATGAAAATCAAACGTATCAATCGTGATGAGGAACACATTGAAGCGATCAATAAAGCGATCGAGATCTTTTTAGAAGAAATAGAACAAGAGATGCAAAAGATTTTGGCAAAAGCCGCTTAAACCTATGGGGGTGCTCTCTCCTCCCAGCACCCCCACCCTCTTACCACAATTTTCAAAAAAAATCATGATTCACAACACGGGTGAATTGCAACTAAATCAAGGGGAACAGACATGGCACACCGCCCACCTACCATAACCCAACCAGCCATTGCACGTGCTTTAAGAGAAGCAAAAAAACAAGGAGCAGAGGTTGTAGAAATAAAACCTACTGGAGAGTTATTCATTCATATCAATAAAATTATAACACCACCAACAACAAGGAGTAATGCTTACAGTATTGAAGATTTTCCACCTCTTGAAAACGAGCAAGAAGAATGTAGTACAAATCCATCCTGCCTCCCTGTCGATGACATAAAGTTTTAGCCATGCCAAAGCGTCGTCCACCATATCTTGTTCGTGAATGTACACGCCATGGTAAAATCATATGGTATGTACGTATTGGTCATGGACCACGATTTCGGATTGAAGGAACTTACGGAACACAAGAGTTTGTTGACAATTATACGATTGCCCTTAAACAAGCGCAAAATGGCGCCTCCAAGAAAATAAAACAAACCAGACTTACAGAAGGGTCTTTCGATTGGTTGTTACATCAGTATTTACAAAGCATGCAATGGCATAATCAATCAGAATCCACGAAAAAAGTTAAATATAGAATTCTGAACAATGTTTCTAAACATATTGGTGATCGCGCGTATAAAAGCATAGAAAAACACCATATTCTTGACGCCGTAGACAGAAGGCGTGATACTCCCGCAGCAGCAAAACATTTTTTAACGTCTTTAAACGGTCTCTTTAATTGGGCGGTTGATAATGCCCTTTTAAATAGAAATCCTGCCTTTAATATAAAAGCACCCAAATCTCTGAACAGCGAGGGATTACTGCCATGGCTAGAAGAGGACATAGACAAATATTATCACTATTGGTCACATGGTACCCATGAACGTGTTTGGATTGATGTTCTTCTTTATACGGGCTTGCGCCGTGGTGACGCTGTTCGTATCGGCTGGAAAGATGTCAAAGATAATATCATTCATATTAAAACAGAAAAGAGCCAATTTAAAACGGATGTTTTTCTTCCTATTTTACCAGAATTAGAGGAAACCCTTAAAATTGGTCCCATAGGTGATGAAACATTCATTTGTGGTAAAGGTGGAAATAAGCTTGTCAAAGAAAGTTTTGGCAACCTATTTCGTGAAGCATGTAATGCGGCGAATATTAAAAAATCAGCACATGGATTGCGAAAATTAGCAGCAACACGTGCTGCTAATGCAGGCGCTACAGTTTCACAAATGAAAGCGCTTTTTGGTTGGACAGAAGATAAAATGGCATCCCTTTATACCAAAACAGCCGATAGAAAACGTCTCGCAATAGAAGCAATTAAAAAACTTCAAAAAAACTAAGGCAATGGGTAGCCTTTAAAAACAAAACAAAGCAAAGCACCAGCAAAATTATGAACAAAATCAAAGCGGCGTTTGTGGTGCATCAGAAACCAGAGGAGAAATAGGTGGTTGTGCCTGTTGCATTGTTTGCCATAAGTTATAGTTTGTTTGCATATCTAACCAAAATTTTGCTTTACTAAAACCAGCCAACTCTAATTTAACTGCAAGCTCAGTACTCATAGAAGCATGTCCGTTAATCACTCTTGAGAGAGACGCTCTTGTCATATGGAGATGATCAGCTAATTTTTGTATTGATAGCCCCATTTCTTCCAAGAAAGCTACTTTTAGAACTTCACCCGGATGTGCAGGATTATGCATCATTTGTTTTTGTTCCTTTCATCAATGGTAGTCTTGATAATCAACAAGCTCCACATCTGTTCCTATAAAGCGAAAAGTAACACGCCAATTTCCATTCACCCATATAGAATAGTAGCCTGTAAGTTCACCTTTAAGAGGATGCATTTTAAAGGCAGGTGCTTTCAACATTTCAGGCGTAGTAGCACTTGTTAAAGCCGTCAAGATAACGCGTAATTTTTTTACGTGATCTGATCGAATAGCTTTTGTAGAACCTGTTGTATAAAATAATTTTAAGCCCTTATGTTTGAAACTCACAATTGCCATTATCGCCCCTTATCGTATACCAACACTATACGATTGATGACAATAAGAGTCAAGCACCATACGAGCAAATTTAGTTTCATATTTAGATAAAATGATTAAGAATAATCTACAAAAAGGTTCGGGATAGACAGAAAAATAAGCTAATAAAATCAATAACCATAAAATTCCCTTACCTTTATATAAGTTATTGATTTTATATAAATATAACGCTCCCACCCCCTCCGCCACAGCACTTTTATCGTGCTATAACTTATTGATTTTGTAGGTGTTTTTTTTGTAGCTTGCCAGCAGGTTTGTAGCTTGCCAGCTGTAGCTTGTCGGCAGGTTTTGTATATTTTGCCACTAGGTTTTGTACCAATTTATTTTGTTTTAAAGAGTTTTTAAGGGGTTCTCAAAGGGTCTTCAAAGACCTTTCAAAGGTTGTTTTAAGATTCG
>NZ_BAABIZ010000076.1:0-2781 GCF_039543045.1 Bartonella jaculi | reverse complement strand
CCAACGTCGTAGAGTGCTAATAGAAACCCCCAAAGCTTGAGCGGCCTTACCTATCCCAACAAATCTATTCATAATACGTATTATTACATAGATATAAATAGATTACAAGTAAACTGTGTAAACCCTGTTTTTAAAGATAGGCAAGTTGTTTTCACAAAAAATATTGAATTAGAGAATAGGAAAACGGGGACATAATTTCCTTTACTATATTGAAAAGATTTTTCTTTTTAATATAGTTGCATCTTGACTCATTATGTAAAGTCATGAGTCGTTCAAAATAGAGGACAATATAATGGCAGAAAAATAAAAACCCAACTGCGGAAACAGAAGGGTTTCTAAAGAATATCGTTAGCGATAAATTAAATCAACGATAAATTAAATTCAAACCAGTAATTTTCAATTTAATTTATCGCGGGGTTTTCTGCAAGAGAAATTTTGTAGAAACGAGATATTTTTTAAATTTTTTTGCCTCTAATAGAGAGGTTTTAAAAATTATGGTTAAGAAAATATCTGGAAGACGGATAGATGTACATCATATAGAATACAGAAAATTAGCAGAAAGTGCTGAGATTGGTTCTGTAAGCCGTGGTCAATTGATTGGATTGGTTAATCAACTGGAACAGACTAATTTCATTAAAGAGAGTGAAGCTAAACTTCTTTTGAATTTGTTGAGGACAGCTTCAAGAGATTCATTTGAAAAAGGCGGAGTTCCTATCGTTTTTAAAAGCAATAAACGGTTGGGATTTCAAATTAAACGGAGTGAGTCACGTGTTAGTTTCTTACTTTCACGCCTTTATGACGGGGGGTTTATTGTCATGCGGGATTCTGGCAACTTTAAACGCTATCCTATACGTAACCATAGCGATGATATCGTAACAGCTTGCGGTATTGATTTACGTATTCTTGTTGCTCGATATCATGAACTTAAGCAAAAAACAGATGAAGCTCTGGAAGCTGATGATAAAAAGAATGAAGCTTTGCATTATTTTAAGGGATTAGTGCGCCAAATTAAAACCTCTTACGCTGAAATGGAAGCAACACCGCTTATATCATTGCTTTTTTCTAGAGTGCAAAAAATTATTTATATTGTTGGCCGGCCAACTAAAGCTTCTCTTGAAAAATTATACAAAGCAATTCGTCTTTTTGAGTGGATTTTACAACGTTTTTTTGGGCAAAAAACATCAAAAACAAGATACACGTATTGTGCTGACAAGATACACATAGAATATACAACCCCTAAACATAATTCTAATTGTAACAAAAAGGAGTGTTCAGAAAAATCTGAACACACTCAAATTACTAATGTGACCTTCGGTCACAATAAAATAGCTTATGAAAAAAGAGAAAAAGGCAAAACCGAAATTTCATCTCTTTCAAAAGGTAGTTCATTGCCTCAAATCAGACCAGAATTGTTAGCTAAAGCGCTACCTAATACTGCTATGTTCCTTAAACATGGTTTACAATCTGAAAGGGATTTGATTGGATCTATGGAATTCTTAGCTAAAATGAACGGAATTTCAAATCATGCCGTCGAAGAAGCTAAAAAAACTATGGGGATTAAAAAAGCCGCTCTCGCTATTGGTATAATCATTGAAAAATATTATCGAGAAATCATAAAATCACCCGGCGGGTATCTGCGTGGCATGATTGCTAAAGAAAATCGCGGCGAATTATATCTAGAAAGGTCATTTTATGCTCTGATGAGTGTAGATGGAGCTAATGATGTAAAGGCGAATAAAGTATAATAATCGCCTATTGAGAGGTGATTAATTAGGATATTATGATGCACATACTTAAACACATGCAGATTTTCTCTAAATTTTTAAAATGGAGAAAGAGGTTATTGGGAAATATCCGCGGGGATATTTTTATCGCCTCTTTCCCCAAAAGAGACATATATGATGACTTATTGTTTAGCAAGAAGGTATTTAAATTTTTTTATTCTCATCAGAAATTAAACACAAAATTGCTTTCTGTTTTTTAGGTTGGAGCATTCTGAAATTTTTCAAAAGGATCTATTCTTCCTTGCTCGATATTCCTTAATCACTATGGTGGTGGAATTTTCTTTTGTTGAGAGATTAGCATAAAAAAAAGGAAATGAGAACATTAAGGATATCAGCAATTTCCTTCAAGCGCCCCGCACTTACACGATTTAAGCCTTTTTCGTAATTTTGGATTTGTTGAGAGACTATACCTAACTGGTTGGCTAATTCTTTTTGAGACATTCCTATCATTTTTCTTTTTAAGCAAATTTTTTTGCCTATAGAAATATCATAAAAATATGGATTATCAGCTTGCACCTTAACTCCCCCCACCGGGTGCGAGCGCCCTCGCATTGGTATTCCGGGAGTTTGAAAGCACTGAACTCGATCAGCCTTTTGCTTTTAGTGTTTATAACACTTGGACATGACAAAAGCTCCCGGAATTCCGGGAATACCATTAAAGTGGTATCGATTTTTGTTTAGCGAGTTTTCAGGCTTTCAAATCCCTATTGACCGTTGCGTATACGATCAAAATCACATCCCAATTAATAAAGTAATTTCAGGAGATTGCAACCAAATTAAAACAATCTTTATTTATTTTATAATGAGAAGCTATCCGCCTCTCAAACTCTCCGGAACGCTCACCGAAATCATGATTAAAGGGGGAGCTTATAGGGTTTACACAGTTTACTTGTAATCTATTTATATCTATGTAATAATACGTATTATGAATAGATTTGTTGGGATAGGTAAGGCCGCTCAAGCTTTGGGGGTTTCTATTAGCACTCTACGACGTTGG
>NZ_BAABIZ010000075.1:0-2802 GCF_039543045.1 Bartonella jaculi | reverse complement strand
CCTGTGGAGAGGAAGGCTCTGGCCAATGTCTTGTGACTTTGGTGAAACCAGCCTCGAAGAAGCAGGAAATCAACAGTAGATGTAATCAGAAATGAGAATATTTACGTAAGTTTGATAGAACGGAGTTTACAGAGCGATATCATAGCAACCATTTTAGGTATGGTAGCGCAAATTGAAAGACATTTAATTAAAGAGCGCACAAAAGAAGCTTTAAATGTTGCACGTCAACGAGGAATAAAACTTGGACGGCCAAAAGGAAGTATTGCTACGCAATTAAAACTGGACAATCACATTGATGAAATTCAAGCATTTACAAATGTTGGTTTATCAAAAAGCCGTATTGCTAAGACATTAGGAGTTAGTGTGAATACCTTGCGCTTATTTATTGAACGCAAAAATATCAAACCTACAAAAACTAAGCCAATTATCACTATGCCAAAAACATAGGAGAATTAAGATAAGCTATACCAAGTTGATCGCCCTCCTCCATGACGTATCAAAAGACCTTTTTCAACTAATGATGTAAAGGTTGCTTTAAGTGTATTGGGGCTTGCTCCAATTTCACGGACCATATCGCGGGTTGTAACACGCCCATGATCACGAACATAGTCAATAATATTAAGAGCCAATTCAGACAAATTCAAAAGAGCATTTTTTTCATTTTCTATTTTCATTTCTAATTGGCGTTTTTGTTTTTGTAGAGCACGTAAAAAAAACAGTATCCAAGGTTCCCAATTTGGTGTTTTCGTATAAATTGTCTTTTGCGTTTGATTCAAAGCTAAATAGTAATTTTCTTTATTATTCTCAATGATGCTTTCAAGTGACGAATATGGTACGTAAACATAACCTTTTTGTAACAAAAGCAAGGTTGTTAAGATACGACTTAAACGTCCATTTCCATCTTGGAAAGGATGAATAGCTAAGAAAGTGACATTAAAAATAGCGATCATAAGTAAAGGATGAAGGTTGTTTAATTCATTGGTTTTATTAAACCAACTAATAAGTTCTTGCATTCGGTATGGTGTATCAAATGGTGTTGCTGTTTCAAAAACAATGCCAACCATTTTCCCTTCAGAATTGAATGCTGCTACATCATTACGTAATGTTTTATATTCTCCTCTATGACGTTCATCTTTATCGCTCTCATATAAAAGATCACGGTGCAGTTGTTTAATATGATTTTCTGTAATAGGAATATCTTTCCAAGATTGAAAGATTATTTCCATAACTTTTGCATAACCAATAACTTCCTGTTCATCACGGCTTTTAAAACTTTTAACTTCTAAGTTTAATAAAAGCTTTTCAATCTCACGGTCTGTTAATTTATTTCCTTCAATACGCGTAGAAGATCCAATACTTTCAACAGTCGCAATATGGCGCAGAGCATTCAAACGTTCTGGAGCAAGAGTTCCAAAAGCGCGCCACGCACCTTTGAATTCATCAATCTCAGTAATGAGAGCTAACAATTCTTGTGTGATTTTGAGTGTATCTGTTTGCATACCGGATTATATACCCGATTATACCGGATTACAATAAGAATTTATTACATTTGTTAATGTTTATTTATCACAGAGCCGTATTGCCAAGACGTTAGGCGTTAGTGTGAATACCTTGCGCTTATTTATTAAACGTAAAGATATCAAGCGTACAAAAACTAAGCAATTAATTACTATGCAAGAACATTGGAAAATTAAGATAAACTGCGCCAAGTTGATAGTTCTTTTCCATGACGTGATGCATTGAAGTATGTTTATTATTTACGTACAAAATACGCAATAAATAAATGTTATTTATTTATTGTTTATTCACTAAATAAGGAATATATTAACACCTGTAATTACTATGTGTTCAACAAAAGTTGGTGTTGGAAAATCCATATCTATAGCTTATTCTTTTATAGGTATTAGCTCACTCATTAAGTAAGGAGTTTTACTAACTGTCCGTTTTTCTTTAATAGGTCTATTGCTAATTTATCAAACGAAACAAACGTCTCACCACCTAGCCAATTTCCCTCATAAAATATAATTCCATCAGCAAAATCACCACCAGCCTCTAGAATAGCAAGCCCTGCTTCAACAGCTGGTCTATTCATTACTATATTACTGGTTGCTAGCAGATCGCGTAACATTCCAGCTACATCTTCTTTTGATAGTTTTGCACCTCGGCGAAGTATCCAAACAAGTTCGCATAGACAAGGTAGAGAAATAGCTATGAGAGAAGCTTCTCTTAAAATCTTACTTGCTACCTCCCCTTGCTTTTTATCATCTTGTAAAACAGCACGAGCTAGAACATTTGTGTCTACAGAAATCTTCATTTTTTTCCAGCCCAACTAGAAGCTGTAATTTCGTTCATTTCTTCAATGGTTAGAGGTTTTTTTAGTTTTCCAGAAAATCGTCCAATAAAGCTCTCAATAGTGCTTGTGGGTTGTGACGCTTTTATACGAAGTTCACCACCTGGTAGTTTATCAAAGTCAATCTTCTCTCCTGGTTTAACACCAAGGTGCTGGAGTAAATCCCGCTTCAGCGTAATTTGTCCTTTTGCTGTAACTGTTAATGAAGACATAAAAAAATTCCTCTTACTATATAATTATCTAATATATATAAAAGTAATGTAAAAATCAATTACTCTTAAGAAACGAAATTGTGAAATAAACTCGTTTGCATACTGTAATATGCACACCGTTCTATCAAACTTACGTAAATATTCTCATTTCTGATTACATCTACTGTTGATTTCCTGCTTCTTCGAGGCTGGTTTCACCAAAGTCACAAGACATTGGCCAGAGCCTTCCTCTCCACAGGC
>NZ_BAABIZ010000074.1:0-2822 GCF_039543045.1 Bartonella jaculi | reverse complement strand
GTGAGACGGTCATCGGGCACAAGCAGTGGTACATCATAGCGTGCCTCTGCCCAACCTCCCTTTGCGCCCTTCATAGAATAAAAGCTTTGTGCTTGAATATCGGTGGTCGGATAGCCGTTTTCTGTGCTCACCAAATCAATCACCAGATCATGGTTTTGATTGCCGATTTTGCAAAGATGAAAGTCAATACCGGTGATTTGCCGTGTTTCATCAGGGGTAAAGACCTGCGCTTGTGGATCCACTTGCGTCCATATCTTCACCGTTGTGGTGCGCCGCATCACTTTCACATCAATCACACCTTGTCCGGTAAAAAGCCCTGTTGCGGTTGTTCCACCTTTTCCTCGTGCCACAATATTTTTTGTACCAGCGGGAATGTTTGGAGGAATCTTGAAACTCCCTTCAAGGGTGCCTTTGCTATTGGCAACAAGACGGCTTGTTGGTAAGACATTGACACCATCAAAGCTAAGGCTTTCCAAGATTTCACCACTGCCAAAGCCTTCAATCTTAAAGTTCAACGGAATTTGTCTTAAAAAATCGATTTGTTCTTGGTGTGTGTTGATGAGATTATCGTTTACTTCTGTTCTACGTATGCTTCTGCCACGGTTCCAACCCATATTGAGTTGATTGGTGACACCAGAGAGCCAATCAGTACGCTGTTCGTGCCAAAAGTCTGTTGCGGGTGTGAGAGTGACTGTACCAGGCAGGGGTGCAAAATTTTGATAAGGATTGATTTTTTCGCAAGCGGTTGTCAACTCTTGCGCAATGATCACTTCATTTGTCCAGTCAAGCGTAACAGGCGCTTTTAAAGGAGCAGTATAGAATGTTGGGTCAATGGCAAGCTGCAAAATGCCATTGCCAACTGCGCCGGTTTGTTGAAAGCCTTCATCTCGATAACTATCATCAAGAAAAGGGTCGGCGAACATGCCTTTTTTGGCAACCGGTTCTTTAGAGTCAACATTGCTTTTAATGCGCTCTAACTGCATCAGCCGGTCAAGGGAGAGAACGCGTTGAAAATAGCGCCACATCTCATCATAGGGGGCAACCCGTGTGCCATCATTGACCACAAGCGGCGTATCAAGCCAATTGTTGTTAATGGTTGCAAGAGAGAGCACATCATCAGGAACACTGGGTGCCATGGGTTGGTCTGAGGAAACGCCTTTGATATAAACCACATTGCCTTGCGTATTGAGCCCTATGCGGTCAATGCGGGGCAATTTGTAAGTATAACTGACGATAATATCCCCACCTTGCGCCCCACCTGAGACGGTGATTTCCTTTGCTGTTACTTTATCAGCGGTGATTTTTGCACGGGTGCGATAAGTTACTTTATAGGTGCTCCCCGGCAAAGGTTCATCTCCCACCGGCGCCCAATCAATGGTGTCTCCGGTTTTTTTAAAATCTGTGCCTTCTTTAAATTCCTTGCTTCCTTGAACGACTTTGATAAACGCGGTGATGCTCTTATCGGGAACACCATCACGCCCAGCAGCAACTGCACCGCGGGTGACGTTAACGGTTTTTTCTTTTGTCAGCAAAAGAGATTGAATATCGGCAATAGGAAAATAATAGGGTTTAAAGGTAAAACTTGTCTTGCCTTTTGGGGGTGCAAAAATATGCGTTTCGCTAGGCACCAAACCTTGAGCAAAATCCTCGTGTTCTTCATGGCGCAAAGCAGCAAGGCGTTTGCGTTTAAAGCCATTAATATTAGCTTCCCCTTCTTGAATGCTAAACACTTGGCAACCGTTATTGGCTCCTAAAGCGCTTACACGGCAGCCACCCACGATATAATGCCCATGGGCGCGGTCATAAGTAGCAATAGCTTGCATGGCGGGTTCAAGCAATGAGGGGGATTTTTGATCAATCAAAACGCCATCTTGCAAGATATAAACGGGAAAGAAAGTGCCTTGCTGCGCATCTTCTTTGAGTGCCCAAACAAGCTGTGCTGTTTCGCGTGCGGCACCAGGCTCTCCTTCTGCCAAGGTGCCGGCAACTTGCCCCAAGAGCTCTGGATCATCCTCATGGGTAATCCACTTTTTTTGTAGCTTCACACCAATTTCCAAGCGCCCAACCATGGAAACATTGCTGAGAACAGCTTCTGAAACCGGAAAGATATCACCGGCAATATAGATCTTACCCTCTGTTAATGTGACGGTCCTCGTGTCTTTGTTGACAAAGGCGTCAGCCCGTTCAACACGGTCGCCTTCTTGTGCCACAAGGCGCCCCAAACGGTTATGCCTTCCCCTTATGATTGTTTGAACTTCATTCAGTTCCCTAGCTTGAAGAAAAGGGCGCTGTCCATAAAACACAACGCTTTGTTGTTCCTCTTTGCCAACAGAGCGATCAATTGCAAAGGGTAAACCACTTTCATGCTTCATGTTAAAACCTCAATAAAATCTTGAATTGTTCGCGAACATCGGCACGCAAAGGAATGTTAACGGGTGTTTTGAGTATCTCCACACCCCCACGCAGTTCATTGGCGTCACACCAAAGCTTGCCAAGGGGTGTTTGTTCTACGAGAGAGCCATGAACGAGGAGGGAAACAGAGGCGGCTTGTTTGCCGTCAACATCCTTAAAATCTGTGCGCGCTGCAAGAAACAACATTGTCCCTGTTGGAGAAGGGTTAAATTTGTTGCCACAATGGCTGTAAACACCCTCTAAAGCTTGTTCGACAGGCGCTACAGCAGAGCATCTGCGATACCCAATCACGGCATTTTGGCTGTCTCTTAATACGAGATAAAGCGTGCGACTACGAAACCACTCTGCCATGAGAATATCGCGTTCATGTTTTTTAACCGAACACCACGGAAAGTTTGCCAAATCCCATG
>NZ_BAABIZ010000073.1:0-2851 GCF_039543045.1 Bartonella jaculi | reverse complement strand
AACGAATATCGAAGAAAAAACGAAAGAGCTTGATAAATTTTACAAAAGTGTCACCTTCTGTACAGCAGGTATTACCGAAACTCATGCAAAACAGAATCTTATTATCAAGCTTTATGAAAGTTTTTTTGCCAAGGCATTTAAAAAAACCACGGATAGGCTTGGGATTGTTTATACCCCCGTTGAGGTTGTGGATTTTATTATTCATTCTGTTGATGAAGTGCTACGCAACGAGTTTGGGAAAAGCCTAGGCTCACGTGGTGTTTCTATTCTTGACCCTTTCACTGGAACCGGTACCTTTATCACAAGGCTTTTACAATCTGATCTGATAAAACCAGAGGATATGGAATATAAGTTCCGTCATGATATCCATGCTAACGAGATTGTCTTACTTGCCTATTACATAGCAGCGATTAACATTGAATCGACTTATCATAGTCTTATGAAAGGAGAGTATATTCCTTTCAAACATATCGGTTTGACCGATACGTTTCGGATGCTTGAAGAGAAAAATCTGCTACAAAAATTATTTAAAGAAAACAGTGAATATTTAGAACATCAAAAAAATCTAAATATCGAGGTTATCTTTGGTAATCCTCCTTATTCTATAGGACAAAAAAATGAAAATGATAATGCAAAGAATACTCCTTATCCGATTTTAGATAAACGGATCAGTGAAACTTATGCTGCTCAATCTAAAGTAACGAATATACGAGCGCTTTATGATAGTTATATCCGTGCCATTCGTTGGGCAAGTGACCGTATTGATAATGCTGGGGTAATTGGCTTTGTTTCTGGTTCAAGCTACATAGAAAAACCAGCAATGGACAGTTTGCGAAAATCTTTAGCCAAAGAATTTACGAGTATTTATGTGCTTAATTTACGAGGTGATATCCGTAAAAATATGATGAATAAAAATAACGCTCAAGAAGGTGAGAATGTTTTTGGCAATGGAAGTATGACTGGTATCGCCGTAACACTGTTTATCAAAAATCCCAATGCTTCTGGAGAATGTAAAATTTATTATCATGATATTGGTAATAATCTTACGACAAAAGAAAAACTTACAGCTCTTGAGTATTTTGGTAGTATCAGTGGGATTACGGATAAAACGCGCTGGCAAATAATTACACCAGACGAGCATGGCGATTGGATTAATCAACGTGATAACAGTTTCAAGACATTCCTAGCTCTAGGGGCTAAAAAAGGGCATGATAAAAAGCTATTTGAAACTTATTCTCGTGGTATTATGACGAGTCGTGATGCTTGGGTATATAACTCAAGCCGTGATGTTTTATCAAAAAACATGCACAACATGATTAACTTCTATAATAACGAAGTGCAACGATTTGATGATGTCTACCCTCATGCTGACCGTAAAACACGTGCAAAGTCTATAGATCACTTCGTCAATACAGATGAGAGAAAGATAAGTTGGAGTAGTAGTTTAAAAGAAGAATTGGTAAGAAGAAAATTTTCTGAATTTGAGAGTGATTGCTTAATTCAAAGCTTGTATCGTCCTTTTACACAACAGTGGCTCTACTACAATCGTATTTTTAATGAAAGAACTTACCAAATGCCGTGGATATTCCCTATAGGGCAAGCGGTTGAAAATAAGGCAATACAAATTTCAGGCATGGGAACTCAATCAGGTTTTTCTGTTTTGATAGCTAAGTCTATACTTGATCTTCATGTGGTGCATAATGGTCAATGCTTTCCAAGGTATTTTTACGAAGACACTCCAGTTTCAAAAAGTCAAAGTAAGAAACAATCACATTTATTTGCAAATGCTACAGAACAAAACAAAACAACTGGTTTACAGAGGCATGACGCCATTACGGATGAAGGGCTAGCCCATTTTCAAGCCGCTTATCCTAATGAAAAAATCTCTAAGGATGATCTATTCTATTACGTATATGGTCTCTTACATTCAGAAGATTACCGTGCCCGTTATGCTGATAACCTCTCTAAAGAATTGCCTCGTATTCCTTTCGTAAAAACTGCTGAAGATTTTTGGAAATTTGTGACAGCAGGACGTGAACTGGGGCATTTGCACGTAAATTATGAAGATGTAGAACCTTATCCGGTGACCTTTAAAAAGGGTGACCCTAAACTTATGAATATCCATAATCCTAAAGAATTCTATTACGTGAATGAAATGAAATTCGCAAAAATTAAGAATAGCAAGGAAAAGGATAAATCGACTGTTATTTATAACAGCAACATCATCATAACAGATATTCCTCTTGAAGCTTATGAGTATATTGTTAATGGCAAGCCCGCTCTTGAATGGGTTATGGGTCGTCAATGTGTTAAGACCGATAAAAAAAGTGGCATTGTGAATGATGCCAATCGCTATGCTGTTGAAACCATTGGTAACCCTGCTTATCCATTGGAATTATTTCAAAGGGTTATTACCGTAAGTTTAGAAACAATGAAGATTGTTAAGAACTTACCAAAATTAGAAATTAGAGAAACTGAATAGACTGCCATGCTCACATAATGGGCATGCTAATCTTATAAGGGGTATAGAACTTATAACCATAATCTATACCTCTCTTGTAAGTTGATTAGATACAATCTTTAAAAAGAGTGTTTATATGCGTTATTTAAAAAATAAGGCGTGCTTTTTTTAACACTGTTATTTGAATTACCTTTAAAAGATTATACCGTGATCTAAAATGATAGCTTTATAGCTTTCAAAAGCTTTGTTTAAAGAGAGTTATATATATATATTCATTTTGCTTATAGGTTTTGAAAGTTCCTAACACCTTCAAAATACCTTCAAAACACATTCTATTAGTTGAATTTACGAATGTATTGTTAATACAAGTTGTTTTTTCAAAATTTAATA
>NZ_BAABIZ010000072.1:0-2863 GCF_039543045.1 Bartonella jaculi | reverse complement strand
ATTTCAATATGTTAGTATTTTACAGATCTTAAAAAAACAACTCATATTGATAATACAACCTCTAAATTCAATCAATAGTATATGTTTCGAGGGGGTTTTGACAATTTTTGCACCTTCAAAACCTATAGAGAAATGAATATACATAACTCTGTTTAAACAAAGCTTTTGAAAAGGATAAAGCTCTCTTTTTAGAATAACGCATGATAAGCTATTCCTTTAAGATTGTAGGTAATTAACTTAACAAGATGATAGCTTATAGAGTGTAATTTTAAACCAATATTGAAAAGACTTTTATGATGTTAGCATGCCCGTCATGTGAGCATGCTTTAATAAGTCTATCCAGTTTCTTTAATTTCTAATTTTGGTAAGTTCTTAACGATTTTCATTGTTTCTAAACTTACCGTAATAACCCTTTGAAATAATTCCAATGGATAAGCAGGGTTGCCCATTGTCTCAACAGCATAGCGATTGGCATCATTCACAATGCCACTTTTTTTATCGGTCTTAACACATTGACGACCCATAACCCATTCAAGAGCGGGCTTGCCATTCACGATATATTCATAAGCTTCAAGAGGGATATCAGTCATTATGATATTGCTGTTATAAATAACCGTCGATTTATCCTTTTCCTTACTATCCTTAATTTTTGCGAATTTCATTTCAGTTACATAATAAAACTTTTCTGGATTAGAGATATCAGTCTGTTTAGGATTACCTTTTTTAAAGGTTACTGGATAAGGTTCCACATCTTCATAATTCACGTGCAAATGACCTAGTTCACGTCCTGCTGTCACAAATTTCCAAAAATCCTCAGCGCTTTTTACGCAAGGAATACGAGGCAATTCTTTAGAAAGGTTATCAGCATAACGAGTACGATAATCTTCCGAATGTAAAAGACCATAAACATAATAGAATAGATCATCTTTTGTTATATTCTCATTCGGATAAGCCGCTTTAAAATGGGCTAGACCTTCATCCGTAATGGCATCACGTCTCTGTAAACCAGCACTTTTACTTTCTTCTATAGCATTTGCAAACAAATGGGATTGTTTCTCACTTTTACTTTTTGAAACCGTAGTATCTTCATAAATATATCTTGGAAAGCATTGACCTGTATCTATTGCATGAAAATCAGGTACTTTCTTAATCATGATGACAGAAAAGTTTTTTGTTGCTCCTGTACTTGTAAGTTGTATCACCTTATTATCAACCGCTTGCCCTATCGGGAATATACGCGGCATTTGATAAATTGCTTCATTAAAGGTATGATTATAATAAAGCCATTGTTGTGTAAAAGGGCGATATGAACTTTGCATAAGGCACGTATCTTCAAAGTCAAAAAACTTTCCTCTAATTAATTGCTGTTTAATACTAAAACTCCAACTAATTTTTTTCACATCTGAATTTACGAAATCATTTACAATTTTTACACGTGACTTACGTTCAGCATGTGGATAGATATTACTAAAACGTTCTACTTCACAGTTATAGAAAGTAATCATATTACTCATGTTGTTAGCTAAAGCTTTACGACTCGAATTGTACGCCCAAGCATCACGGCTGGTTGTAATACCGCAGGACAAAGTTTTAAACAGCTTTTTACCACGTCCTTTCTTATACCCAATGGCTAAAAATTCTTTGAAACTATCATCACGTTGATTGATCCAATCACCATGCTTATCTGGTGTAATCATTTGCCAGCTTGATTTATTTGTAATTCCAGTAATACTACCAAGGGCCTCGATTATCGTAAGCTTTTCTTTTCTACTGAGATAATCCCCAATATCACGGAAATATATCTTCCCACGCTGTTGAGATTCTGAATTTTTGACGAGAATCGAAATAGCAATAGGCGCCCGAGAACCTTCACCAAAAATTCCATCACCTTCTTTTTTACGTTGTTCTCCAGACGTTCGTGCATTCCCCCGCAAATGGAAAATATAAAGACTGCTAAATTCCTCAACGAGGCATTTGCGTAAACCGGTCATAGAATTTGCATCTATAAAACTTGCATTTGTGACAAAGCCAATAACACCACAGTCCTTTATACGGTCACTAGCCCAGCGAATGGCACGAATATAACTATCATAAAGATTACGCATATTGGTTGCTTTAGATTGTGCAGCATAAGTTTCACTGATACGATTATCTAATATCGGATAAGGACTATTCTTTGCATTATCATTAGCGCTTTTTTGTCCTATGGAATAAGGAGGATTGCCAAAGATAACTTTGATATTCAGTTTTTTCTGATGTTCTAAATATTCGCTGTTTTCTTTAAATAATTCTTGTAACAGATTTTTCTCTTCAAGCATCCGAAACGTATCGGTTAAACCAATATGTTTGAAGGAAATGTAATCTCCTTTCATAAGACTATGATAGGTCGATTCAATGTTAATCGCTGCTATGTAATAAGCGAGTAAAACAATCTCATTGGCATGGATATCATGACGGTATTTATATTCCATATCCTCCGGTTTTATGAGATTTGATTGTAACAGCCGTGTGATAAAAGTACCAGTACCCGTAAAAGGGTCAAGAATAGAGACACCACGTGATCCCAAGCTTTTTCCAAATTCATTGCGCAAGACATCATCAACAGAGTGAATGATAAAATCAACAACCTCAACGGGGGTATAAACAATCCCAAGCCTATCCGTGGTTTTCTTAAAAGCCTTGGTAAAAAAGTCTTCATAAAGCTTGATAATAAGGTTCTGTCTTGCTTGGGGGGAGGTAATTCCAGAGGCACGGAATTTTACACTGTCATAAAACTCTTGTAACTCTTGAGAGATTTGCTTGATATTGGTTTTATCCAACTCAGCTAAGATCTTTTCCATAGCTTGCGAAATGGCATTGTTTT
>NZ_BAABIZ010000071.1:0-2869 GCF_039543045.1 Bartonella jaculi | reverse complement strand
AACGAATATCGAAGAAAAAACGAAAGAGCTTGATAAATTTTACAAAAGTGTCACCTTCTGTACAGCAGGTATTACCGAAACTCATGCAAAACAGAATCTTATTATCAAGCTTTATGAAAGTTTTTTTACCAAGGCTTTTAAGAAAACCACGGATAGGCTTGGGATTGTTTATACGCCCGTTGAGGTTGTCGATTTTATCATTCATTCTGTTGATGATGTGTTGCGTAATGAATTTGGAAAAAGTCTAGGGTCACGTGGTGTCTCTATTCTTGACCCTTTCACTGGAACTGGTACCTTTATCACACGGCTTTTACAATCAAATCTCATCAAACCAGAGGATATGGAATATAAGTTCCGTCATGATATTCATGCTAACGAGATTGTCTTACTTGCCTATTACATAGCAGCGATTAACATTGAATCGACTTATCATAGTCTTATGAAAGGAGATTATATACCGTTCAAGCATATTGGTTTAACCGATACGTTTCGGATGCTTGAAGAAAAAAGTCTGCTACAAAAATTATTTAAAGAAAACAGCGAATATTTAGAGCATCAGAAAAATCTGGATATCAAGGTTATCTTTGGAAATCCCCCTTATTCGGTAGGACAAAAAAACGAAAACGACAATGCAAAAAATAGTCCTTATCCCATACTAGATAACCGTATTCGTGAGACTTATGCTGCTCAATCGAAAGTTACGAATATACGAGCGCTTTATGACAGTTATATTCGAGCTATTCGCTGGGCTAGTGACCGTATTGGTAATGCTGGAGTAATCGGCTTTGTTTCTGGTTCGGGTTACGTAGAAAAATCAACAATGGACAGTTTACGAAAATCTTTAGCCAAAGAATTTACGAGTATTTATGTTCTTAATTTACGGGGGGATATTCGTAAAAATATGTTAAGCAATGGGAAAGCCAAAGAAGGAGAAAATGTTTTTGGTAATGGAAGTATGACCGGTATCGCCGTAACACTATTTATCAAAAATCCTAATGCTTCTGGAGATTGTAAAATTTACTATCACGACATTGGAAGCAATCTAACGACAAAAGAAAAACTTACTGCTCTTGAGTATTTTGGTAGCATTACTGGCATTACAAATAAATCAAGCTGGCAAACGATTACACCAGACGAGCATGGGGATTGGATCAATCAACGTGATGATAATTTTAAAACATTCCTAGCTTTAGGTGTTAAGAAAGGGCATAGTAAGAAATTATTTGCAATATTTTCTCGTGGCATTATGACGAGTCGTGATGCTTGGGCGTATAATTCAAGCCGTGAGGTAGCGGCAAATAATATGCATAATATGATTGTTTTCTATAATAGTGAAGTAGAACGTTTTAATGATGCTTATGGACATGTTGATCATAAGTTACGCGCAAACTTTGCGAATGATTTTGTTAATTCAGATGAAAGAAAAATCAGTTGGAGTTATAATCTTAAACGAGATCTAGTAAAAGGAAAGTCTTTCAATTTTGAGGCAAATTACCTTACTAAAAGCTTGTATCGTCCTTTTATACGACAATGGCTTTATAGCGATTCTTCTCTAAACTGCGATGGTGCTTATCAAACGCGGATATTCCCTATGAGAAAAGCAGCTGAAAATAAGGTGATTCAAGTTGCTTCTATGGGATCAAGGAGTGGCTTTTCTGTACTTATGACGAAGAATATTCCTGACGTATGTGTAATTGATAATAGTCAATGCTTTCCACGTTATATTTATGAAGTCGATAAAGCTTCAAAAGATAAACATAACAAACAATCTCATCTATTTACGAACTCTACAGAAGAAAGCAACAATACTGATTTACAACGGCGTGATGCCATTACGGATGAGGGTTTAGCCCATTTCCAAGCGGCTTATCCTAATGAAACTATCACGAAAGATGATCTGTTTTATTATGTTTATGGGATTTTACATTCAGAAGATTATCGTACCCGTTATGCTCATAATTTATGCAAAGAATTGCCTCGTATCCCTTGTGTAAAGAGTGCTGAAGACTTTTGGAAATTTGTGACAGCGGGGCGTGAACTTGGTCATTTGCACGTGAATTATGAAGATGTAGAGCCTTATCCAGTGACATTTAAAAAAGGCAATCCTAAGCAGACTGATATCCCTAATCCTAAAGAATTCTATTACGTAACAGAAATGAGATTTTCTGGGAATAGCAAGGAAAAGGATAAATCGACTGTTATTTATAATCGTAATATCACAATGACAGATATCCCTCTTGAAGCTTATGAGTATATTGTAAATGGCAAACCTGCTCTTGAATGGGTTATGGGGCGTCAATGTGTTAAGACCGATAAAAAAAGTGGTATTGTGAATGATGCCAATCGTTATGCTGTTGAAACCATTGGCAACCCTGCTTATCCATTGGAATTATTTCAAAGGGTTATTACGGTAAGTTTAGAAACAATGAAGATTGTTAAGAACCTACCAAAATTAGAAATTAGAGAAACTGAATAGACTGCCATGCTCACATAATGGGCATGCTAATCTTATTAAGGTCTCTTATGTATCAGTTTAAATAACAGCCATTTTATCATCTGTTATGAGATAACTAAGATAGGAAAGAATTACGTTATGAGAATCCCTTTAATGGACTTTTGTAAATTCTATAAACGTATCATCTTGTAAGTTGATTACCTATAATCTTAAAAGGAATAATTTATCATGCGTTATTCTAAAAAGAAATCATTTGCAATTTTAGACACTGTCATTTAGATTGCCTCTAAAAGATTATACCGTAATCTAAAATGATAGCTTTATCCTTTTCAAAAGCTCTCTTTAAAGAGAATTATATATAGGTTTTGAAGGTGTTTAAAACCCTCAAAATACCTTCAAAACTCCCTTCAATAT
>NZ_BAABIZ010000070.1:0-3012 GCF_039543045.1 Bartonella jaculi | reverse complement strand
CATGTCCACCTTCAATTTTATGGTATTTATCCTTATTTCTCACGCCTGTTTCTGGTTCAAAGCTTAAGAAAGGTTCAACGATTCTTGCTGTTACACCGCCTTCTTCTTCATCCATGTTGGGGATATTTGTCACATAAATGACTTCAAAGGTTAAAATTGCACCATGGAGCGCTAGAGCGCCATTATCGCCAAAGGCAAAAGCAATATTTTGCAGGCGGCATGTTTCAACTGTGTTGTTGAGATTGGGATTAGCGTAGAAAATCTCCTCAACTTCCCATGCTAATTGGTCAACAAAACGTGCTTCATCTTCACATGTCGCATAACATTCAACATCTAGCGTTAAAACACGCCGCCTTACTCCATAATCATAGCCATCTTCAATTGTTTCACTTTGTGTTGAGATATTAATTGCAGGTGTGTTCTCAACGGAAAAGTTGAAGTCACGCATATTGAAAACATTGTCACCAGCTGTTGTTTTGGCTGCTTTAATCAAAGCAGCACATGTTTCTCTTATCGTTTCGCGCGGATGCATAAAGCCTCCTATTCGAACAAATTGATATTTAATTATTTTTATTGTATTTGTGGATACATTTTGATATACATTCGTTATGACAATAAATATCAAAATTCATGGCATAAACTGGGATGAAGGTAACTGGCCTAAATGTGCTAAACATGGAGTTTCTAAAAAAGAAATTGAGTATTTATTCACTAAAACCGGAAATCTCGTCATAAAGAACGACCCAAATGTTAAAGAAGAGCGTTTCAGAGCCATTGGAAGAAGCTATAACAAAAGATATATTTTTTTAGTTTTTACCTTACGAACAATAAAAAACGAATTGTTTGTGCGTCCTATTAGCGCTCGTTATATGCACCAAAAGGAGATTGATTTTTATGAAAACCTCTAAATTAAAACAGATACCTGTTTTCAAGACGGATGAAGAAGCAGAAAACTTTGTTGATACTGCCGATCTTACAGATTATGACTTAACCGGTTTTAAACCCGTTCATTTCGAATTCTTACCTAAAGAAGCTTCTATCAATATTCGCTTGCCTCAAGCGCTTATGAAAGCTTTAAAGGAAAAAGCGAAAAAACAAGCTATTCCTTATACACGCTATGTTAGGCATCTGATTGAACGAGATTTACGAAAAAGTCATCGTGGTTAGTGTATCCTTTATAGAGGATAATAGAAAAGATAGAGTTAAAACATGAACAATAATCATTATACCTATCGTGTTTTTTGGTCACCAGAAGATGAGGAATATGTTGGTTTGTGTGCAGAATTTCCATCCCTTTCATGGTTAGATGCTCAAGCAGAGAAAGCTTTAAAAGGTATTATGGACCTCGTTTCAGAAGTCGTTGAGGATATACAACATAATGGAGAACAAGTCCCGATACCTTTGTCATATGGCAAATATAGCGGTAAGTTTCAATTAAGAATACCACCAGAACTCCATAGACAACTTGCAATTCAAGCAGCCGAAAATGGTGTAAGCTTAAACAGATACATTTCTTCTAAACTTTGAAGCTTTTAAAGATCAAAACACACCAAAAGAAGATTAATTTTTATGAAAACCTCTCAATTAAAACAGATACCTCTTTTCAAGACGGATGGGGAAGCAGAGAACTTTGTTGATACTGCCGATCTCACGGATTATGATTTAACTGGTTTTAAGCCTGTTCATTTCAAATTTTACCTAAAGAAGCCTCTTAACCACCTCCCCATTTTGAGAACGAGGAGGCAGCATATTTTTCTTAAGCAACCTTTTTAATGGGGTTATCTAAATCTGGCTCGTAAGCACGCAATAAAGAATCCATACGATGTGGTAGTTGTAGTTTGACAGTAGGTTTTGTACTAAGTGGGAAGAGGTGGGATTAGCGAGGAATAGGTGGTAATTTGTTGTTTTTATGGTTATTTTTTACCATTAAATGCGCGTTTTGTCAAAATAGATTTTGACACCTAAAATTGTAAAAAAGAGCTAAAAAGAGCGAAAATTGGAATTTGAGCGTAAAAATGAGAGAAGGCTTTGAAAGGTCTTTGAAAACCCTTTGAAGATTTTTAAAAAGTCTGTGAAAGCCCAGAAAACCGCCTTTGAAGACCCTTTGAAAAAAATCCGATAAAGTGTGAAGCACATTGCAAAATCAGCCAAAAATAACCAAAAAAGCAAAAAAGATTTTCACTTATAGGTGATTATCTATTTTTAGAGACAATATATACTTATAAATCAAATTGTTACGTAACTTTTCTAATGTAAAAAGATTTTCATATTGATTTTTCATTTTAGAGGAGCATTAAGCCGTATCTTGTGTAGTTTCTAAATGTGCTCTTTCAGCTTCTATTTGACGTTTTAAATGCAATTTTAGAAGAGGCAAAGTAAGCTCTATTTCTTCCGTGTCGTTGATGTCTTGAACAAGCTCTTGCAGTTTTTTATAAAGATCCGCCGCGAGTTCCGCTATATCTTCGGGGGGGAGTTTTATATTTGCATCGCGATAGGTTGTATAAGCTATGCGACCAAGTTTTTTCATCAGTCCAGCAGGGATAGTTTGTGGTTTAAAACCTGCTGCTTTTGCTTTTGCCATATCACTAAACATCTCACCTTCACCAGTGAGAAGCCAATTGACGTCTATACCACAAATATTTTTGTAAATTACTAACATTGATGAAGGCGGTTCGCGTAAGCCAGTTTCGTAATTATACATAGTACTTTCTGGTACTGTAAGATGATCAGCAAACTGCTTGCGCTGAGTAAAACCAAGAGCGATCCGTACTTCACATAACCGCTTTGCCAGTTCTGTTTTAGGTTTTTTTTCAGATCTTGCCAAAAAAAATCACTCCAGATTTACATTTAGGGTTGACAAATTTATAAATGTAAATCATAACTCATATTACCGCCCGCTATAGAGGGCAGATATTTTACAATTAACCCCACAAAAAACGGATGTGGGAGCATCCGTTTGAAGCAGGAGCGAAAGTTATGACAACCACCCAAACATGCATTCAAGTATGGGAT
>NZ_BAABIZ010000069.1:0-3025 GCF_039543045.1 Bartonella jaculi | reverse complement strand
TATAACCCACCCGCAGAAGAACGTGGATTCCTTGCGTTCGGATTGCCTCCACTCTCCACTTGCGCAACACGATACAAATAGCTTTCGGGTAAACCATAACGCGCTGCTGTTTGGCGTATCGCTTGATCTACTGAGGGATTATAACGGGTCATTTCGCGTACTCTATTGAAGCACTAGGACCTAACCCTTTTGCTATAGCTCTAGAAACAATCTTCAAGCCTTGATCCGTTATCACACCGGCTTTATGCCACTTCAAAGCATTTTGAATCAATTGGGTAATCTCATTTCGCTCCATTCCTTTAACGCCAAAAGTTGCTAATTTCGCTATACCGCGCTCTATCTCTTGTCTTGCTCGTACCGCTTCCGGTGAATTGGGATGATAAAATATATTCCGTACTAATTTTAAAGATTCAGTTGGCCAATGCCAAAAATTTGAAAAATTAATTCCATCAAAAAGAGAAAACTCAGGAACGCCTTGAAACTCTTGATAACCTTTTTGGGAGGCATCAGAATAGAATTTCTCCTGATCTACTGCCTTTTTAAAAGTAGAAAACCGTTCCGGTCCTATCATCCTTTTAAGATTCTCAGATGCAAGATTTTGTTGTAAAAGATTAGAGAATTGATTAATAGGATCATCCTGTTTTCTGAGTAAATCATCTAACGCATCTCTCATCCCCATCTGATAGGTATTATTTTGTTTTGTCCAATTCCCTTTAGAAAGATTTTCCTGAACTGCATCCCTTTCAAAACTCTTTTCAAGCTTTGTTCCAAGAGCTTTTCTACCTTCCTCAAAGCTATCTGCAAAGTTTTTGAATTTTGCCGCACTACCGCGTGCTGCTTTGTACGTAGGAGAGATTTCATCCATTATTTTTACCAAATTTTGTTTGAGGACTTCGTATCCTAAAATCTTTTGGTTATCGCTATGTTTCTTACTTTTTTCGATTAAATCATCAAGAGACTGCTTAGTTTGATCTAATAACTCTATCGTAGGTTTATAGGTTATACTGCTAAATCTTCTATCATAAAACCTTCTAGGATTTATACTGAGGGGGTGTTCCTCTAAAGTATTGACAGCTTCTTTAAGAGCTTTTTGAAACCCTTTATTTTCAAAAAGTTTATTAAGAGCCGGATAATACTCTCGTCCTATCGGCGTTTGCCTTGCTTGTTCATAAAGATGATCATGCGCTTCTTTCCCTTGCTGTTTAAGCGTCCTGCTTAAAGTATCGCTATGCTGGTATGGAACAATTGTCTGCTCCATCATATCATCAAGACGTTGAACAGAACCGCCTAATCTTTTCTCATGCGCTTGCTTTAAGATATTAAAAACATCTTCATTTGTTTGAGACGAATTCCACAAAGTCTGTCGTAGTTTTTCATTAATATCTGTCAAAAATACTTCGTGAGGTTCTGAGCTAAGACGTTCGGTAATTTTGGGGGTTTTATTATCGTAAAGTTGCTTGGCAACTTCTCGCAAAGCCTTATTGGAAACCTCTTTATGAGCGGGATTTAAATAATTCCTTACAAGCGGAGGCGATTTTAAAGCATTTACAAGTAAACCACCTAACTTAGAAACCCCCGCACCTGCTAAACTAGCAGCTGGTGTCAAAATTGCTCCACCAGCACCACCAGCTAATGCCGAATTCACTGTATCACTGTATCCTTCTCCAGCCCCAGAACCATGCAAAGCACCAGAACCGGCTCCTAAAAGAGCCCCTCTCCCTAAACTTCCTAAAGTAGAGCCTGCTCGCAAAAAATTTAATGCGGGAATACTCAATGATGCCAATGTCGGCAAAATCGAACCAACAACATAAGCACCAGAAGATAACCATGGATGCTTTTCTTCCAAGGCTTTTTGATAAGCACGCTCTTTTGCTACCCGTCTATTATAGATCTCTTCTGCTCGTTTATCGCCACGCCAATAATCCGTAAAACCCGCTTCATTAGCAGCTTGTATCTCATCACTATATCCTGCTGTCAAACCAGACACCCCATGACTCTTTAGTGCATCCAACCACGTAAGATCTTTATCATCAAATGAAAAATCATCTGTTGTAGGTTGTGAATTAGAAGCCGTACCATCATAATCTGATGCACCATCAACAATAGGAGAATAAGGAATATAACCCGTTACTTTTTTCCCTTGATTACCATGACTCTTCTTTACTGAAGACCCGCCATCATAATCTGACGTATCATCAACAATACGAGAATAAGGAATATATGCCATTTTAAGCCCCTTTAACCCTTATCTTTCCATCTTCACCAATAAAGCGTGCACCGGAAGGCAATGCATCTTCCTCTTCTTTGCTGGTAACAAGTGGCAAATCATTACGTCCTTGCTGTGGAGCTTTAGAATGCTGCTGTGATGTAACCTTATCAACATTCTCTTTCGTTAATGCAACGTGACGGTTTTCTAGCAAAGACAATACGTCTGATTTCATCTTACCCAAAATCTCATGGATTTTTTTCAACCTAAACAAGAGCTCTTTATGACCCAAGTTGTACTTTATCTCTCCTAAATAGCTCTTTAAGATATCAAGTTCTCTTTCTGTGAGATTCCCAAAACCTGAGGCGCCATTACGCGAATACTGTCTCATCGTTTCTAAACGATCAATACCTATACGATTTTTAATGGAATCAAGCAGTGAACTCATATCGCGGTGCTGAGGAACACCCAACTGAGCTTGTAAACTAGCCGCATTACCTGTAGCCCATTCACCATTTTCTTCTATATAATTCATAAAACGTTCAATGTCATGGAGCGTATTACTACTGATTGTTTCTCTATTTTTAAGCTCTATCGTTTCTCGTAGGCGGTCTAATTCTTCTTTATTATTAGAAGCATTACCACCATTCATTGTCTGTACAAAAAACGCATTTAACGCATCTTTATTCCCCGCCATAACCCGCGCTTCTTCTTCACTGTAGCCTTTAGACTTCAGATATTCGACGGTTTGGTTAACTTTACCTCTTTGCTTATCGCCTTCATTAAGATACTTCACACCACTTGCAAGCGCATCCCATC
>NZ_BAABIZ010000068.1:0-3045 GCF_039543045.1 Bartonella jaculi | reverse complement strand
GGTAGTAACCCGTTTAGTCAGTCTATCTTTAATTTGTTTCATTTCATTTGTTATGATGTATTTTTTGCACATAAGAATACCCTCACAATTTATATGTGATAAAGATTTGCTAAAATTTGGAATGGAAGATTTGAAAGAGGGGCGCCCCCACAACGCCCGCGCATTCAATTATGCTGCTTTATTTGTGCTTGGTTCACTACCATCAACATCATCACAAATTTTTTGATTGCCATTAATGACAGCATTGCCAGAGATTTTTACATCTTCAGTTCTAGCCCAGCCATCAGTAAAGGGCTTGCTATAAACTACCGCATTATCGTAAACCCTTGCATTGCCAAAAACCTTTACATTCTTATAAATAATAGCTCTATCAGAAACATATGCATGATCATAAATATAAACACTGCTATCAATACGAGCATTACCGCAGATTTTTGCATTGCCATAAATCTTACCATTCACATGTGCACTACCAGAAACTTGTGCATTATCAGAAACACAAGCAAAAAAAGCGAGCTGTGCATTTTCACAAACAACAGCATTGCCACTAACAATACCATTTACCATTGCGTTATCGCAAATTTTCGCATTTTCAAAAATCTTAGCATTATGAAAAACCTGAGCATTATTCATAATAACAGCGTTGCCAGATACTTTAGAACTTCTAAAAACACGTGCATTATTACGCACTTGTACATTGTCAGAAACAACGGAATCTGTAGCAACCAAGGCATCATCATATACCCAGCAATTGCCATCATGAGAAAGATTGCTTTCCTTTTCTACAAAACCACCAAGATCACCAGCCTTAACATCAGCAAAGTCTCTTAATGCACGAATAGGATAAAGCCTTACAATCTTTTTAATCACGTTATCTCTAATTTCTATACTTTCATTTGTAAGCTCATATTTTTTTAGATACAGTTGTATTGGCCATAGGTAACTCCCTAATCTAATATTCGATAAATTTTTAAATGAAATGTTTTAAAGAGGGGCGCCCCCGCCGCGCCCGCGCATTTATTTACGCCGCTTCATTTTCATATTGGCTGTCATCATCATCATAATACCCTTCACAATCATCATAATATTCATGACGATAATAATCATCTTCACTACCAAATTCTGGATATGCATCATCACAGATATCTTCATTAGCAGTTAAAGAGGCATTACTATGGATATAAGAATTGCCAGAGATAAGAGCATCACAAATAACGGCATCATCGAATACACGCGATTCATCACAGATGTAAGCAGAACCACTTATTTTTGCATTGCCACCGACATGGGCATTATCACAAATGACAGCATCATCAGAAATATGGGCATGATCAGTGATACGAGCGTTATCATAAATTTGTGCATTGCCATAGACATCAACAAAAAAGCTTTTTACTTTTGCATTGCCAAAAACGCGTGCATTTTGAAAGACACGGGCTTTATTATAAACCCAGCAATTACCCTCATGAGAGAGGTTATCTTCCTTTTCAATATAGCTCCCCAGATCGCCTTTTTTGACATCAGCAAAATCTCTTAAAGCACGAATGCGTGTTAAGAAATGACCATCTATATATTCACCATCATTAATAAATTCGTATTTTTTCGCAGGCTCTTGTTTGTTATTAGATGCGGTTGCATTTGCAATTTTAGAGGAAATTGTAGTGTTTTTTGCTATAGTTGTCATAACTAAATCCTTAACGTAAAATTGTTTTTGATTGACACCCTATAATGGTGCCGGGCGCTCAAAAACACGGCGTTAAGTCCGTCGTTACACTTTTCTCATAAAGAGTATTGTATAGTGTAACCACACCCGACAAAATCGTTATATGCTTTCTATAGCATAAAAGAAAGTCAGTATTTTAAAGGCATGGGAGAGGTTGTTTCGTAACCTATCCGCTTAACGAAAGTGTTTTTGAAGCACTTGAGTATTTATATAACAAAATACGTATTTATTGTCAATGATTGTTTTATCTTTTTTGATATTTTTTGTATTTTTTAAAATGCATTGTGTATACATATTATCATATGCTTATCAATTATTGCTACCTTATTGTCATCTATTTGACTCTATATTACGAAATTTGGTTATTTACCTATTTTTGCCTTCATAATATTTAAAAACGCTCTTATTATGCGTATTTTTAACTTTATAAAGCATGCTTATTTTATAGAATGATTTTTGTGGATTTTGTTTAAAGGATTTGTAATTTAAACAACATTAATAGGCACCGCGCCTTTATTAAGCAACGCATTTTCATTTGCATTTTGCTTTATTCAAAACTGCTGTTTTATGCATTCTTTATAGCTGCTATATTCTTTATAGCCATGGCATCATTTTTCATTTTCATAAGATAAACGATAAATAGGATAAGTGTGGTTTATTGCCTATTAAGAATGAGAAGTACCGTTTCTACCAATTCCACTGATCTCATCTTCATCTTATAAAGGTTGATGATGTTTTTATTCTCCAAATCGCTTATCCAACAAATTTCTTTCTTCCCTAGAAACAACAGATATTTTTATTTGTACGAGGGATACCTTGACATCACTTTCACCCCAAAGATGCGATTTCATATCAACTTCCAAGTTTGAACGTGATTGTAAATGAAAAAGCATTTTATAGTGTCAAGATAAAAAATACTGCTCTGCTCCTGACCTTTGTGCCCCTCTTTTTTTACCTCAACAATTGCCACATCTTATAAATTATTGAAAAAAATGCATACTTGCTTTTGTGCATAGTTTTGGCTATTACGCTGAGACTGACTTTCGTCTAATTAATTTATGTAAGGCTATGCCGCATTAGCTCAGTTGGTAGAGCACATCATTCGTAATGATGGGGTCGCTGGTTCGAATCCGGCATGCGGCACCGCTTTTTGCTTTTAACGCATTGAAATATATAGATTTTCTCTTTAATTATCTGTTTTAAGACCACCTTTTAGTCCACCTATTACAGTTTATACAATTTTATCTAATTTGTTGTTATTTGTTCCTTATTTTTCTCTGGAGTAAAGGCTAAGATCTCTTTTTTTCTCCACCTTACTGCTC
>NZ_BAABIZ010000067.1:0-3094 GCF_039543045.1 Bartonella jaculi | reverse complement strand
GGTTGTCAAGCTTTTCTGACACTTGTTCAATCAAAGCGTAGCTCAGTTGCTTTACCTTTGCGACTTCTTGAGCTAAAGCTACTGCACGTTCAAGGTGGGTTTTGTTGATGCTCTCGTCAAAGCCTAGGTGATCCCCTTCTGTAAAGCTTTTCTTATAAGATTGCAAGGTATCAACATCACCCAACAAAGCAAGAGCGCCAATATGAAGCAAAGTATAATGTGCATCGTTTGCTTTAGACGTAGTGCTTTTTTCCCAAGACGCAGTGCCGTAATCAGAGCGAAGTCTTTTAGAAAGGTCAATGTCTGTTACCGCCCATTCTAGCGCATCATCAAGCGCTTGCTTTAAGCGATCTGCAGTGACTTCTGGTTCAAAGATTTCTAATCCCTTGGCTTCAAAATTAAGCTGTATATCTGGGATATCTTCCATGTTGGTAGGATCAATGAATTTGCAAGCGGTGGAAAGAATGCCAGTGCTAATCAAAAAGGCGCTATCAAATTGTGGACAATCTTTGGCAATTTCGTCGTTATAAAGAATATCTACTTCACGATCAGCCAATTGATAGCTTGCCATATAATCATTCTCATTGATTTTCTCGGTTGACCAACCTAAGCTTTTCAAAAGTGCATGAGCACTTTCCATGGTCAATGGAGCATCTTTATCATCCGCTTCCTCTATCTCCTCTCTCAGATCAACAGCTGCTGTTTTAGAAGCAATAGGTGTTGCTTGTGGATCCAAGCTCAAAATCGGAGCGTTTTTGGGAAAACCTGCTCGATAACCCCGTGCAAGAGTGAGGAGATTATCAATTCTATATTTTGAGATTTCTTCCACAAAACCTAAGGGATTTCCCTTTCTAAAATTCTCCTTATAAGATTTGAGCTTTTCAACATCCCCAATCAAAACAAGTGCAATAAGGTGACGCGCTACAAGATCAAGTTCACTGTCTGGGGGAAAAGCCGCATAATCATAGATGATTTGATTCACATTTTGCCGATCAGCCCATTCAAGAATATCCGCACTGATCTGTTTCAGCTTGCCTTCATCCAATTCAGTACTAGAAACTGTATAAACTTCTTCTGCTTCTTTGATGGTTATATATTGAGGCATATTATAGAAAATTTCTCTATGAGCAGTGGAAAAACCAAGTGTTGAAAGGGAAGCCTTAAACGCAACAATCGGCTCTTCTCCATCACTTTGAAGGCTGCACATTATATTGATTATACGGTCTTTACTTATAAAATAAGCATTGCGATTGTAGTTTTTATCACGATAAACTGTCCAACTCATTTGTTTTAATTGCTCTGCAACTTTATTGAAAGTAATCAAAGCTTGTGGACCAAGATGTGCTTCTGCAGCCTCTCTCTCATGAAGAATTTTCAGATGTTTTTCAGAAAATTCAACAGCGTGATTAACATATTTTTCTACGTCATCATCATCCAAATGTTCAGAAATCGTACCTACTTTTAGAAAACTTTGATAAGATTTCAAGACATCAATTTTACCTTTTAATGCTAAACAAGCTAAATGCCAGACTATACGTATATTGTAGCTATATTTTTGGATAAGTGTTTTACTTTCGATCGATGCTTGTAAATCTTGGGCACGTGCCCATTGTATTATCCGCTCAGAGATTTTTGTCAACTCTTGCTCATTCAATATCTCTACACAAATATCAATTCCTTTATCAATCCCACGAAAATTCTCTCCTCCAATCGTATTAAAAGATCGATAAATATCCGTAGGTCGTACAAGATTACGTTGTCCACAAAAATGAATATACAAGCAAGCCAAAGAAATCTCTTCATTAGATATTTTAGCCTCAAGACGAACATTGTAATTATCATGAAGACGTATAAAGCCAAAATTAAACTGAATAAAACGGTCTGGCAAAGAGAGCCACATTTTTCCAGGTTCCGTAGAAAACCACCCTTGGGTTTTAAGAATACGGCTTGCTGCTGTAAGGCTTATCGAGCGCTGTTTGGGCTTTTTACGCGTTAGAATATCGTCTAACTCCCCGTTTTTATAAGCTTGCGCAAAAAGAATGAGGCGCTCAATCCACCCTATTGTTTTGTAATCTGCAAATTCTGGTACATGTAATTGGGGTGTAAACTCAGAACTTTTTAAAGCCTTAATATCACCAAGTAATGCTTCTGCAACAGCAGAATGATTGGCTGCTTTTTCACGTAATTTTTGTTCAATATCTTGTGCTTTCGTCCAAGCGATAACCCTATTTAAAGATTCCTTAACATGGCTTTCTGAGAGATCTGAAGCCGTAACATCGAAATCCTCTTTCGCAGAAAACAGCGTATCTTCATACTTATCCTGTGATACTTCACCACTAGCATATTCCCAAGCAAGGCAATAAGCAGCAGTGGTAAGATTAGCCGATAGCCGAAACTTTCCCTCATCCTCTCCATAATCTACAACATCATAACTAATGCCTACAATGCGATCGGGAAGATGATAATGCGCAAACATACTACCATCTTCAGCACGATAAGGTTCCCAGCCAAGCGTTTTTAAAATCTCTGTCACGTCTTTAGTTCGCATCGCTATTCACTCTCATTCAAAAAGTCCTGGAAAACGAAAAATGTCAACGTCAGTTTTGTCTAACTTATTATTCAATTGTTCTTTAATCCATTTTCTATTCTCATTTTCCAATTCTTTCTTACTTCCTTTAAAATCTTTGAAATCTTTTTGATATTTTTCTAAGAACTCTTTGTTATCTTTAAGAAATTCCGTAAATTTGCCTTTTGTGGGCTCTGCATTTCCGTTTTTATGTGCTTCTTTCAAAATCTTTTGTTGTTCACTTAATGTAGCATTCTTCCCCGTTTTTACCTCGCCAATTTTTATTTTACCATTCTCTATATAAACAATATCCGCACGAGATCTTACTACCCCCTTATCCGTCTTAGTTTTGAATACTATTTCTGTTTTGCATGTTCTACATCCTTCATCCTTTAATTCTTGTTTTTTTTCATCGCGTTTTTTATCATGATGCTTCCTGACTTGTTCAAGTATGTTACCCTTTCCATCATTATTGTTTTGTGGTTCTTTATTGTTTCCGTTTTTTTTCTTATTTTTACTTTCCTTCTG
>NZ_BAABIZ010000066.1:0-3212 GCF_039543045.1 Bartonella jaculi | reverse complement strand
TTTCACAGACTTTTTAAAAATCTTCAAAGGGTTTTCAAAGACCTTTCAAAGCCTTCTCTCATTTTTACGCTCAAATTCCAATTTTCGCTCTTTTTAGCTCTTTTTTACAATTTTAGGTGTCAAAATCCATTTTGACAAAACGCGCATTTAATGGTAAAAAATAACCATAAAAACAACAAATTACCACCTATTCCTAACTAATCCCACCTCTTCCCACTTAGTACAAAACCTACTGTCAAACTACAGTACCAATTTATTTATTTCAAAGGTTTTTTTAAGGGGTTCTCAAAGGGGAGCTTCAAAGACCTTTCAAAGCTTTCTTTTATTTTTGCCATTTTTTGCTCTTTTTTTGATTTTTGGATGTCAAAATCCATTTTGACAAAATTCTCACTTAATAGAAAAAATTATACATAAAAACAAATAATTATCACGTATTCCCACCTAATCTCATCTTTTCCTATTAGTGCAAAACCTTATGTGAAGCTACAACGAATTTTTTCCTAGAATCCCTCGAAAAATCCTCTCTCCTTCTAATTCTGTAATAGCAGCATCTAAAATTTTCTCTGCAAGCATACAGCTATACAAACGCTAATATTCACTATTTATTATTTTCTCTTTTATCATAAAGATCTTATGATTAACAATATAGTATTAAAAAACAAGCTCATTTATAAACTTTTACTACAAACAACTCCATGAATTACTTTATTAAAATTAAAGATAAATTATTTATTTAAAATAATGCATTTAATAAACACAAACATTATTCATACAATTAAGTTTTAATTAATAAATATAAATACTAACAATAAATTAATTTAATTACTGATATAAATAAAACATTATGTATTGTTAACATAAATCATTATTATACTTTACATAAAAACAAAAATACTCTATGCCATCACGAAGAAAACCCTTCATTTGATATCCTTCTTGTAAGCGGGGGAGGAATGTGTGGGGCTTATAGGTTAAGGAAAATATCAATGTTAAAAAAATCTCTTTTATCCGGTACAGCTGCCTTAGCTGTCATGCTGTTTAGTACCCATTTCAGCGTATGTGCCGCAAAAGTCCTCAGTGCTACAAGTAGTGAAGAAACAAAAGACGTCTCCGATGACGCTTCCGAAAAAAACTATGATGCGATAAAAGCAACAAATGGTGGAAAAATCATTGGCAAGGATTTAAAAGTAGCGGTTCCTGAATCTGAAAAAACTGGTGTAACATCTACAAATTCTGGTAGCGAAATTACGTTAAAGGGTACAACAACCATTGAAAATGCCACGAACTACACTCTTATGGTATTAGATGCTGGCAAAATTGTTAGTGAAGATTTAACAATAATCGGTTCTGAAGCCCAAGGAATGAGCGTTGGTATAGCGTCCTTCATGCCTAAGAGCAAAATTGAATTAAATGGTAAAACAACCATTGAAAAAGTTAGAAACGGACTTCAGGCAACACTCGGTGGCGAAATTATTAGCAAAAAAGATTTAACAATAATCGCTCTTGCATCCGAAGAGGCTACCACTGGTATAACGGCCAGTGATCATGGCAAGATTGAGTTAAATGGCACAACAACCATTGAAAAATTTACAAACGGCCTTGATGTACAAAATAAAGCCACAGTCAACATGACCGGCGCTTCTGAGAGTTCTATTACTGCCTCTAAAATAGGCGCCCTTTTCAACGACAGCGGGAGTGATGAAAACAAAAACACGCTGGAAAATGTAAACATATCGAGCGGCAAAGATGACGCCTTTATGGAGAAGGGAATAAGTGCCGAAAAAAGCACCGTGACTTTAAATAATGTAACCGTCACTCAAGCAGAAACAGGCATATTTGCAAATAATGACTCCAAAATAACAATAACTGGAGGATCATTTGATGCAAAAACTGATGGAGTATATGCGAAAGAAGGCAGCACCATTACTTTAACCGGCGATGCACAAATTACATCATCTGATGGTTATGGACTCCATGCAGAAGGTTCAGGATCCAAGATCACAATGGCAGGAGGAACCGTAACAATAAAGAATAAAGAACCTGCATTATTTGCAGAAAAAGGCGGACAGATTGATGCCACGAATGTTTCTCTAACAACGGATGGCAAAGGAACCGGTGCATTTGTATTTGGCAAGAACAGCACAATTGAATTGCATGGTGATACAACAATTAACAATACTTTTGACGGTCTTGGAGCCGTTGATGGTGGTAAAATCACCAGTGAAAATTTAACGGTAATCGGTGGGAAAGTAATTGATCCTGAATCCAAAGAAAACAGCACCGGTGTATGGACAACGGACTCTGGTAGTGAAATTAAGTTAACGGGCAAAACAACCATTCAAGGGGTTGCTGAAGGTCTTTATGCAGAAGGCGGGAGCAAAATCATTAGCGGAGATTTAACAATAACCGGTGGTGAATCCGAAGAAATAACCGTTGGTGTAAGCGCTTGGGAGCCTGATAGTGTAATTGAATTAAATGGTAAAACAACCATTCAAAATGTTGATGTTGGTCTCGCTAGCAATGAAGATAGCACAATTAAAATGAGTAATGGCGCTATTGATGCTAATTTCAATGATTCAGATACCCAATCCAACACTCTTCAGAATGGGAAGAAAAATGAAATAAAAGCAAAACAAGCTGCACTATTCGTAGCAAATGGTGGACATATTGATCTGACAGATGTCTCTGCAACAGCAAGAGTTGCTGGCTTACAATTCACAACTTTCTCTGATAATGATCCAAAAAAACCGCATGATCCGCAAAAATATCATAGCAATGAGATCAATTTAACCAATGCAGATATTCACGTTGAAAGTGGCACAGGAATTTTTGTTGGAGCTTTTGTTGAAAAAAGCATCGAAAATAGTGCTGCTCCATCAATCGGCACAGTCAATCTTAAAAAATCAAAAATCCATGCTGATGTTTTATTAGGAGATGGTCTTTTTTGGGATAAAAAGTTATGGGAAGATAAAAAGTTATGGGATGGTAAAGAGGTTAAAGCCATTTCCAACGGTACCTTCACATTAAACGCCGATCAGTCTACTTTAGAGGGCAGAGCAAACATTGCTCAAGACAGAGATGTGCGCTTTGATCTGAAAAACGAGACAAAATGGATGTTGAAGACCAGTACAAACGAAAAAGATGATAAGGGCAATCTGCTTGATATTGCTCAAAGGTCACGTTCTGATGTTTCTGTGCTTAATCTTAACAAC
>NZ_BAABIZ010000065.1:0-3301 GCF_039543045.1 Bartonella jaculi | reverse complement strand
CCGCCACCGGTGGCGGAAAGTTGCATCCCCTCAATCATGATTTCGGAGCCGTGCGGGAACGTAAAAACAATCCGCTAGGTTCTGGGTCAAGGTCGCCGTTAGGCGCCCCGAAGGGGTTGCCTTGACCCTAAGAACCTAGGATTGTTAGTTCCCAAAGCACGGATCCATATCATGATTTTGGTGAGTGCACGGAGAGTTTGAGAGGCGGTAGCCTCTCATCAAAATTAAAAAAGTCCGCGTTAGCGGTCGTTTTTATTCTTAATAAAATTGTCGAACGAAGTTCGTCATTTTTTCTATTAAAAACACCTGTTTTTGACAGGTGTTTTTAATTTACAATATACAGATACAGAAGGAGAGGTGAAAAAAATTAATAAATTCATAGTAGTTACGCTTTACAATGTTACCAATAATGGTAACATTGTTACCAATAATGGTAACATTAGTGACTTAACGGAGTTAATTTTATGGATAAGAAATTATACCAAATTGATAGTAAAACAGGCGAGGTTATGGACGGCTTCGTTGCTTATGTTGTACCTAAAAGACAAAATGGTTTTGGAAAGGAATGGGTAGCAATGGCTCAACATCCAATGGCTGTCATAGCAGAAAGTAATTTAAATGGGTATGACCTTAAAGTATTTTTCATTTTAGCTTCCCGTCTTGATTTTGAAAATCTATTGGTTGTTAATCAAACGGAATTGGCTCAAAGGATTGGTGTTACTAGGCATCACTTTAATCGAAGTGTAAAAAGATTAATAGCTATGGATATACTCTTGGAAGGTCCTCGTATTGGTACCAGTAGATCTTACCGTCTCAACCCAAACTTTGGTTGGAAAGGTAGTGCTAAAAACCATAAAATAGCTATTAAGGAAGATTTTAAAAACCGTATTAAAGCTGCTGGTATTCGCGGTGTTTACGAAAATGGTAAACATCTAGAAATGGATATAGACATAGATAACCAAATAGATCTTGAAGATTATTTAAAATAATTAGCACTCACTCCGTTCGTCCATAAGTCTATGAAATGAGAGGCTACCGCCTCTCATTTTTTTAAATTATTTTCCGTCTATAAAGATATAAGAAAGGGCAAATCTAAAAACATTTTAGATTCAATATGTTAAAAATTTAAAAACCGTCAGGATTGGACGGAAAAACCGTCAGGATTGGACGGAAAAACCGTCAATTTCACGTTGACTATTGACGGTTTTTCTGTCATGACGTGACGAATTATCTATCAAAAGGAATAATCAAAATGACGGAAAAAAAAATAAAAACACGACGTGGAATAGTTCTCTATGAAAACAATCCTTTTATGATGGATATATCCACAAAAACCAGACGAATAATAAATAGACGTGGTGATATGATGCTCATAAGTGGCGAAGGGGAAATCCAAGCTAACATCGCAGGATTTTGGGAAGCCGAACAAGTCGACAGTACAAAATTCGTAAAACTTTTTGTAAAAGGAGTTAAAGCACTCAAAGAATTAACTGGTGCCGGTACAAAAGTTTTTGAAGTTCTCTACCTTCGAGTGCAAGAAAACATCGGGAAAGATCAAGTTTACATGTCTTTTGGAACAGTCGATCAAGCTCTAACACCAATGAGTGAAGCTACATATACTCGAGGAATGCGAGAACTAACAGAAAAAGGTTTTATTGCAGCAACACCAGCACAAGGATTATATTGGTTAAACCCCTCGTTCATCTGGAACGGTGATCGACTTGCATTCGTTAAAGAATACTACAAAATTAGCAAAAAAACACCAAAACAATTGAATTTTAACGAAGAACAGCAAGAATTATTTTAAATTACCTTTGATGAGAGGCTACCGCCTCTCAAACTCTCTGTCCGCTCACCAAAATCATGATCTCAGATCCGCGTTTATCGAAGGAATAACAATCCTATGTTCTTAGGGTCAAGGTAACCCCTTCGGGGCGCCTGACGGCGACCTTGACCCAGAACCTAACGGATTGTTTTATCCTTCTCACGCGGCTCCGAAATCATGAAATTGAGGATGCGGAAACCCTGCTAATCAGCAATGCTGTTGCCTTCGTTACCTTTATGTCCTTTGTTTTTTCGCTTAAGTCTCTTTTCATGCATAGCTAAAAGATGCTCTTGGTGTTTTCTGAGCTTCTCTTGTTCGTTTTCCTGTCGCATGAGGGCAGCGATATCAAATAGCTTTTTCATCTGTTCCTTTTTAAGGCCTCTAAAATGCTCTCTGAGAGCACTGAATTTATTTTCAATACTGTGGAGCATTTTTTTCAGTTTTGTCACTGTGTGGGCATTTTCGCGGTTTTGAGAGGCCATTGAGATTGTACTAGCAAATTTCTTATTCACTTTCTGAGTTAAACGTTCAGCAATTGTAACTGGTCCCTCTAATGTTTTTACGATTCCGACCTTTTCGAGAAAGCTTTCAGGTTCTAATTTTCTCGGTTCTATATCATCTGGAAGGATAGTGACGTGGTACTCAATATCCTTTCTCACAGCCGCATAATGCCGTTTAACAGCTTGGTGTTTTGCTTTACTGCCTTGCAACCCTCTTTCAAGCCCAAGGTCTTTTACGGCCTCAGCAAAGGTTGTTTGGTCGTTTATCATTTTTGCTCTATTGCCAATAAACTCATTAGCTGAAAGCCTTCCATCCCGTGTTAATGGTACAACGAATGCGCTTAAATGGGGGCTGATTTCGTCATTATGGACCACAGCAGCGATAATTCGATCTTGTCCGTATTTATCTGCTAACCACTGTTTTGATCGCGTAAAGAACTCTTTTTGCTGCTCTGGAGATGCTGTTGTCCACCATTCTGGACTAGCAGTCATGACATACTCAACAGCTAACACAGCATCTTTACGCCGCTTTTCTGGTAAAAGCTCGCGCATTTTGCCCATAGCTTCACTGGATGAACGTGAAACGTGCTGTTCGTTGTTTGGTGTGCGTTCACTATCGGCATTAGGAGTTTCACGCTCACGGTAGCAATGTTGCAGAGCAGTAGCAACAGAGCCCATTGCTGATAGTTTTTTACAGCGCATGATCGCATATGTAGCCATGTTTCCCCCTTTGTGCTAATAATCCACATTTATTGGCAAATTTCAAGGTTGTCCCTCCGGTGGGCCGCTATTTTAATAGCGTACTCACTAGGTTTATTACATAAACCGTTCGGGGCTAAAGCCCTTTTTCCGCCACCGGTGGCGGAAAGTTGCATCCCCTCAATCATGATTTCGGAGCCGTGCGGGAACGTAAAAACAATCCGCTAGGTTCTGGGTCAAGGTCGCCGTTAGGCGCCCCGAAGGGGTTGCCTTGACC
>NZ_BAABIZ010000064.1:0-3392 GCF_039543045.1 Bartonella jaculi | reverse complement strand
CAGGAAGATTACCTTTTTATAAAGAGTTTCCCAATGCCCTTAAGACACTTCTTGCTAAGAAATTTACCCTTGCCGATTACTGGGGCATATGGGCTGGCAATGTTGCTGAGATTGCTCAAAACCATATCAATCATCTTAAAGATATACTTTCTGATGAAAGCAGTGAAGCGTTCCACGCCTTTAATGGGTTTTATCAAGAACTAAAAAACAACTTAAACAGTGAAATCAAACAAGAGGAAGCGCTTGAGATGTTAGCACAACATCTTGTCACACGTCCCGTATTTGAAGCTTTGTTTGATGGCAATGAATTTGTGCAAAACAATGCCATTTCTCAAGCCATGGAAAAGATTTTAGCTGAATTAGATAAAAGCAATATCAAGCAGGTATCGAAAGAATTACAAGAGTTTTATGACAGCGTAAAATTCCGTGCCTCTGGGATTACAACCCCCCAAGCAAGACAAAACCTTATTATCAAACTTTACGAAGATTTTTTTACCAAGGCATTTAAGAAAACCACCGATAGGCTTGGGATTGTTTATACCCCCGTTGAGGTTGTTGATTTTATTATTCGTTCCGTTGATGATGTTTTACGAAATGAGTTCGGAAAAAGCCTAGGATCACGTGGTGTTTCCATTCTTGACCCCTTTACTGGAACAGGAACCTTTATCACAAGGCTTTTACAATCAAATCTCATAAAACCAGAGGATATGGAATATAAATTCCGTCATGATATCCATGCCAATGAGATTGTTTTACTTGCCTATTACATAGCAGCGATTAACATTGAATCGACCTATCATGGTCTTATGAAAGGAGATTATATACCATTTAAGCATATTGGTTTAACCGATACGTTTCATCTTTTTGAGAAAAAAGATTTGATGGAAGGTACTATGAAAGAAAACAGCGAATATTTAGAACATCAGAAAAATCTAAATATCGAAGTTATCTTTGGGAATCCCCCTTATTCGGTAGGGCAAAAAAATGAAAACGATAATGCAAAGAATACTCCCTATCCCATATTGAATGACCGTATTGGAGAAACTTATGCTGCTCAATCAAAAGCAACTTGCGTACAAGCACTTTATGATAGTTATATTCGTGCCATTCGTTGGGCAAGTGACCGTATAAAAGACCGTGGTATTATTGGTTTTGTTACTAATGCAAGTTTTATTACTGGACATTCTATGGACGGTTTACGCAAATGCCTTGTTAAGGAATTTAGCAGTCTTTATATTTTCCATTTACGAGGAAATGCTCGGACTTCTGGAGAACAACGCAAAAAAGAAAGTGGTGGAATTTTTGGCGAAGGTTCTCGTGCCCCTATTGCTATTTCTATTCTCGTAAAAAATCCAGAATCTCAACAGCGTGGGAAAATATATTTTCGTGATATTGGAGATTATCTCACGAGACAAGAAAAGCTTACGATAATAGAGTCTCTTGGTAGCATTGATGGCATTACACGGAGCAAACAAGGTTGGAAAATAATTACACCAGATAAACATAGCGATTGGCTTGATCAGCGTGATGATAGTTTTAAAGAATTTTTAGCTATGGGTGTAAAAAAAGGTCGTGATAAAAAGCTCTTTGAAACATTTTCTTGTGGTCTAAAAACCAATCGTGATGCTTGGGCATATAACTCAAATCGTGAAGCTTTATCCAAAAATATGAATAATATGATTGTTTTCTACAATAGTGAAGTGAAACGCTTTAATGATGTTTATGCACATACTGACCGTAAAACACATACCAATATTGTAGACGATTTCGTAAATTCTGATGCTAAAAAAATAAGCTGGAGTCTTAATCTTAAAAAACATTTAACTGCAGAAAAGATTTTTGAGTTTGAAGAGACATGCCTTGCTCAAAGTTTGTACCGTCCTTTTACTCGGCAATGGCTCTATTATAATCGTATTTTCAATGAATCTCTCTATCAAATACCATGTATGTTTCCTATGAGGAACATTGTTGAAAACAAAGTAATACAAGTTACAGGTATAGGGGCAATGAAAGATTTTTCTGTTTTGATGTCTAAAGTTTTGCCTAATCATGACGCAATGGATAAAGGTCAATGCTTTCCACGCTATATTTATGAAGATACTACAGTTTCAAAAGGTAAAAATGAAAAACAATCTCATTTATTTACAAATTCCGAAGAAACCAAAACATCTAGTTTACAGAGACGTGATGCCATTACGGATGAAGGTCTAGCCCATTTCCAAGCGGCTTATCCGAATGAGAATATAACAAAAGATGATCTATTCTATTATGTTTATGGTCTTTTACATTCGGAAGATTATCGCACTCGCTATGCTGATAATTTATGCAAAGAACTCCCTCGTATTCCTTGTGTAAAGACAGTGGATGATTTTTGGATGTTTGTTACAGCAGGGCGTGAATTGGGTCATTTGCACGTGAATTATGAAGATGTGGAACCTTATCCAGTATCCTTTAAAAAGGGTGACCCTAAACTTATGGATATCCCTAATCCTAAAGAATTCTATTACGTGAATGAAATGAAATTCGCAAAAATTAAAAATAGTAAGGAAAAGGATAAATCTACAGTTATTTATAACAGCAACATCATCATAACAGACATTCCTCTTAAAGCTTATGAGTATATTGTTAATGGCAAGCCTGCTCTTGAATGGGTTATGGGACGTCAATGTGTTAAGACTGATAAAAAGAGTGGTATTGTGAATGATGCCAATCGCTATGCTGTTGAGACTGTTGGAAACCCTGCTTATCCATTAGAATTATTCCAAAGGGTTATTACTGTAAGTTTGGAGACAATGAAAATTGTTAAAAACCTACCAAAATTAGAAATTAGAGAAACTGAATAAGCTTATAAAGCATGCTCACATAATGGGTATGATAAACTCACAAGGGGTATAGAACTTATAACCATAATCTATACCTCTCTTGTAAGTTGATTATCTACAATCTTAAAAGGAGTGTTTATATGCATTACTCTAAAAAGAGAATATTTGCATTTTTAAATACTGTCATTTGGATTGCCTTTAAAAGATTATACCGTAATCTCAAATGATAGCTTTATAGCTTTCAAAAAACCTCTTTAAAGAGAGTTTTACATCTTCATTTTCTTATAGGTTTTGACGGTGTTAAAAACCTTCAAAATACCTTCAAAACATATTCTATTAGTTGAATTTATAGGTTGTATTATCAATATAGGTTGTTTTCTAAAGATCTGTAAAATATTAACACATTGAAACATAACATTTTTATTTTTTGCTATTTTTTTATATAAAAGCAGCAACCGTCAAAACTCAAAACCCCTTCAAAAGTCATAACCATAATGATCTTGATAGCATGTCCTATGATTATAAACTATCTTTTGAAAGGCTTTAAAGGATCACATGCTTTTCATAAGA
>NZ_BAABIZ010000063.1:0-3441 GCF_039543045.1 Bartonella jaculi | reverse complement strand
GTGAAACCGGCTCCAGTGCATGCCATTACGCCAATTGTTTGCTCCGTACTTCTTTGCCCCAAACTCTAAAACTTTACCGATTTCAATCAGTGCCAACGGTGGGATTAATTCAACACGCGCCTTGCCATCATCATTTTTATGGGCATCTCTTGCATTCTCCAAAACGCGTCTACGCATGCAAACTTCATCGTTATGAAATCTTTCATTGTCATATAAAAGGGTAGTAACAAATTCATCACCGCAAATACGGGCATTACCATAAATCCATCCCATACCGTAAACACGTGCTTGATCACAAACTAAAGCATTGTCAAAAATACTGGCATCAACAATAAGGGCATCATCATAAACCCGCGCATTCCCATAAACCTTAGCCCCTCCATAAATCCAACAATTACCATAATGCGATAAGTTGCCTTCATGTTCTACCCAACCACCGAGATCACCTTTCTTTACGCTTCCAAAATCTCTTAAGGCACGAATCCTACGCAAAATGTGTCCATTCTCTTCACTTCCATACTCTTTCAGGATTTCATATTTCTTTTTTACAGACATCATCATCTCCTAAGACTGCAAACCGTCGCACGCGCTATCAACGCCACTACTCTTGCAAATTTTCGTAATTGGGGGGCGCTGCTCTTGCATTAATGTCTGCAAGCGCTCTGGATAAAAGAAATCATCAGGGCGCAAATCTATGCCACGTTCACGTGCATAGGTTAAAATTTTTTTCTGGTGCTTTGCTGGTACAAAATCACGCCACCTAGAAATAGATGATACATCTCTTTCAACTATACCTGCTACAGTTCTTAAGCCACCTAAATACTTTATAATCAATTTCGAAGGCATATTTATCTCCATAATGCCACAGTAGATAATTGCGTTTTATGCACAAGTCAACGCAATTTTGCCTTTTTATCATTTTTGCATAAAAATATATTTTCAAGGATTGTATGAATCATGGAAAAAGACATTCAGTCTCAACTTAAGCTATGGATTAAAGAGCGACTTAAAGAACGGGGTCACGGTGCACAAACATCGTTAGCATCCCATCTGAAATTGCACCCATCAGCAGTGAACCGCATGCTTCACACCTATCAAAATGGGAAATCCCGCGATATAACCATAGATGAATTGATCAAAATTTCCGAATTTTTTAATGAACCACCACCCAGTTTTTACAAAGAAGCAGACTTAAATTTTGTAAAAATATGCGCTTCTCTTGAACCAGATGATAAAGAAGCGGTGCTCGATTTCCTTGAATTACTAAAAAAAATAAAAACAAGATAGGCTATTATTGATTGCTTTTTTTCATTAAGCATCAAAGAAAGACCTTCTGTTTTTTGACCTATATTATCCATCACATTTCCTAAATTGTGGATAGCGCATAAATTAGCTACATATTTTAAAATTTATTTTTTTGCATTTTATGCAATTTTTTGATTGACATGTGCATAAAATACAATTACAAAACCACCATACCCCGAAAAAAAAATCCTATGTCAAGGCGTTTTTTTCAAAATGTGTTTAAATATTTTGATTATGGAGGCTGTTGTGAACAAACCAGTTTTTATAAATTCTGATGAAATTCTCTTAGTCATGTGTGAAAATGAAGTGCAAAATCTTGCACAAGCTGGTCCTTTCTACGAAGAAAAAGACATTATCGACTTTATTAATGAAGCCGATAATGCCGTCCAAATCTTACGGGTTGAACCAAAAACGAACCGCTGTGAAGATATTTCTGAAGATATCGCAGAATTCTATATTAAAGAACATGAACAAAAATGTTTTGACGGCAAAATACCTCATGACTTTGTAAAACATAGCACGGCATACAGTTCTTTTTTAGATGCTATCGAGCAGCAGCGTTATGAAGATGAAAACTACGGTACATATGAAGAACAAAATCGTTTAAGCCTTTCTGACGTAATTCCAAACTACCCACATTATACAAGGCGTTTTTAAAAGCGCCCCTTCAAATCTAATTCATATGAGGTTTGTAATGAAAAATTTCATACCTACTCAACATACTATAATTCAACAACAAATCATTAAAACCGTTAACGCTCGTGACTTGCATGCATTTTTGGAGGTCAAAGCCAAGTTTAGATACTGGATAAGAAAATCTATTAAAGAACATGGATTTCAAGAAGGCATCGACTTTGTTGCATCGAAAAAACAATCATTCCCCTCATCACGCGGCGCTCCTTGTAAAAATTATGCCCTCACTTTAGATGCAGCTAAACACATCGCCATTTGTGAACCTAGTCTAAAAAGCAGGAAAATTCGTCAATATTTTTTAGAATGTGAAAAAAAAGCAAAAGCAAAAACCGATTATTCAAATCCTGAAACATTAGAAGAATTCATAAAACACCTCAGAAAGCAAATTAAGCATGAAAATGTCGTCACAACGAATGGAGTGAAGCATGCATAATGTTATGACAGCAGCAGAAAGCAATTTTAACAACCAAACCGTTCCAACCATGTCTAGCATTGAAATTGCAGAAGTGTGTGGTAAGCAACATAAACACGTTATGCGTGATATCAAGAAAATGCTTGAAGAACTTAACGCCCCCAAATTTGGGGTGGTTGATTTTAGCGAGCCCAAATTTGGGCTGGCTAAATTTTTAAGCAATTATATTGATGAACAAGGAAAAACACGTCCTTGTTACAACCTTCCCAAGCGTGAATGTTTAATCCTCGTTTCTGGTTATAGCACTGCTTTACGTGCAAAAATAATTGACCGTTGGCAAGAATTGGAAAAGCAAGCAGTAATACCACAAATAGACTACTCAAGTCCTCAGGTTATGCTTGGTGTTTTAACTTATCTCAAAAATGAAAACGAGCAAAAAGATAACATTATTGCAAATTTAAAACCAAAAGCCATGGCGCTTGAAAGCTTGCAACGCTCTGATGGGCTCTTCGGTCTTACTGAAGCCGCTAAAATTCTCGAGATGCAACCAAGAGAGTTTATTATCTTCTTACAAAAAAGAAGATGGATTTATCGACGCACTTTCGGGGCTCCTTTGCTCCCTTACCAAGATAAAATCCAAAAAGGTCTTATGGATTGCCCAACCCAAACTATTCAAACCGCAAATGGAATAGAAAAAGTCGTAACAGCCGCAAAAATCACTACAAAAGGCATCGGCGTGCTCTCTCAAGAGCTTCAAAGACAAAGCGTACATTAAAAGGTTTTCAACATGACCAATTCACCCTTAACTCTTATGGCAAATAAATATGGATTTTCCTATGAAGAATTCCGAAAGACGATTATCAAAACATGTATCAATCATAATTTCTCTGATGAAGAATTCGCTGCCTTTCTCTCTGTTGCTAGCACTTATGGTCTCAACCCTCTAACTAAAGAAATCTACGCTCTTCCTAAAAGAGGCGGCGGCATTATCCCTGTTGTCTCTATTGATGGGTGGATTAAGATCATTAAGT
>NZ_BAABIZ010000062.1:1001-3550 GCF_039543045.1 Bartonella jaculi | reverse complement strand
TCTTCCCCCCTTTTCAAATGTTTTATTTCAAACAAAATGAGTCTTAATAATATACTTTTTGTATGTTTATAAGCTCTTAGAGAAAATAGCAAGAAAAAAATACTTTTTTCGTAAAAAACATATCATTGTTGTTTGCTGAGTGATTTAGAGTGCTCTTTGTAGGGTTATTGCACTTTTATTGTAAAAATGAGCGAAATACCTCTGAACACTAAAGTTACATCTCTTAAAAAGCTTTGAATGATAGTGGTATGTGATTTTTTATAATTCAACGCCCTCCCCTTCGCGTAAATTCTTCCCCAAGATGTCTTTTAACGACTTTTTCATCTTTTATAGACTATTAAAAAGAATTGCAAAAAGAAAATCAATTTAATTGTTTTTATATAATAAGTTTTTCTGATTCATTAAAATAATTCCAAAATTCATAGCCTCATTGTTTGCTCTGTAGACTTTTATAGAAGTGTTGGTGCATCGTTGTATTTTAGATATCCCCGTTTTGATCAAAATGAGTCTTATTTAATCATTGATACTGTTGCGTACTTAATCATTGCCGCATCATTGCCGCTGCTGCATGCAGAGGAAATAAATAAAACAGCAAAAAATGGGATTTTTTTATTTCTTTAAGCATATCCCCCCAATGAATATTTCTATTAATAAAATTATAAAATGCACAGTTTTAAAATACTGTGCGATTATGCACTCTATTAATTTATAGGAGAACGTTACTCACATTTGTAAATTTTTAGTTAAAATGCTTTACTTTAACTAAAATCAGTTTCACTAAAATTATTACTATAGAGTACATTGTTATGAGACTTTATAAGTACACTACTCTATGACTTTCTACGTAAAACATCACTTCTTTATAATATAAAATTTCTCCCTCGCCTCATGAGACAAGGGAGAATGCATTTTTTATTGTTAATTCAGAGTTAAGTTTACTCCTGCACTTAAACCCCAGTGGCCTCCTGCACTCGTAACAGATAGATTAGAGCGAATGAACCCGTCTTCAGATGTATAACCAGCACCAATGGCAAATGCAGATTGACTGCGCCATACACCCGTACCAAATGAAACACTCAACTTTCCAGGTGTATCGTTATAACGTAAACCAGCCACCGCCAACCCAACAGCTGCCGCTTGTCTGGCTTCTTTCCGAACATCCTCAACAACATAATTTAACGTTTCAAACTTCATATCTGTATAGGATTTCGACTCGTTAACACCATTAGTAACAAGACTACTTACTCGATCATCCGTATATTTCTTCGCATCATCAAGAACTATCTTCATCTGCTGATCAGTATAATCATGTAACTGACCTCCATTAACTGCTTCCTTAGAGCCCGTTTCAATTCGACCTTCAGCCACATTGTCTATCAGGACTGGGTCACTTTCATTCCCACCTACTAAGGTGATGCTATTCTTCTTCTTGCCATCAGCATCTTTATCATAATTAACGGCTCCATCCGCAACAGATGTTGCAATATCTTTTACATCTTGATCTATCCTATCTACTTTCTTCTCAACATCTGTAACCTTCTGGTTCGTCTCCCATAGCTGTCCTCCATTCACAACTTCCTGCGAACCCTCTTCAATTTTACCTGCTGCTACATTCGTAATCTTACTTGACTGCCCATCATGCTTCGCATCATACGCACCTTCATCTTTATTCCAATTTAGGCCATTCGACGCCACATTCTTTTCAACATCATGAATACGATCATTGATACTTGTCATTCCTTTATTTACACCTTCAAACGCATCCGCCACATTACCATAGCTTTCCTGCTCATCTGAACTACCGTCGCTCTTGAATTGTGCAACCTTGAATGTTGGTGCACTCCATTTTCCCTCATTATCATAGCCTGCACCTCCACCGAAATACTCAGCAAACATCTTATTCATTGAATAAAGCTGCGAACCATTCACTGCTTCTAGAGATTCCTTTGAGAGAGCGCCCGCACGAACTCCAGAAAGGGTCCGTTCTGCTCCATCAATGTTGGCGATGCTAATACTTGTGCCGCTTTTTTCGCCACCAATGCTGATAACATGCGTTTCCTCATTCTGCTTAACAAGGCTATCACCTACTATCTTGTTAATCTCATTGTTAATCTCATTATGAATGTTCGTGAAAGAACTTCCTACGCCCTCAAACGCTTCCGCTACACTCGTATAGCTCCGCTCTTCAACATCACTACCATCTTCCTTAACGGTCTTAACCTTGAACTTAGGAGCAGTCCATTCTCCCTTATCATCATAGCCAGCACCTCCTCCGAAATAGGTCGCTAGCGCCTTATTCATTGTATAAAGTTGAGAACCATTCACCGCATCCGTCGATTTTTCCAAAACCGCACCAGCACTCACACCAGAGAGCGTCCGTGTAGCATGATCAGTGTTTGCAATATTGATGCTTGTACCACCTTTTTCGCCACCAATGCTGATAACATGCGTTTCCTCATTCTGCTTAACAAGGCTATCACCTACTATCTTGTTAATCTCATTGTTAATCTCATTATGAATGTTCGTGAAAGAACTTCCTACGCCCTCAA
>NZ_BAABIZ010000062.1:0-904 GCF_039543045.1 Bartonella jaculi | reverse complement strand
TAAAGGCTTCCGCTACACTCGTATAGCTCCGCTCTTCAACATCACTACCATCTTCCTTAACGGTCTTAACCTTGAACTTAGGAGCAGTCCATTTGCCATCCTCATACTTAGCGCCACCACCGAAATACTCAGCAAACATCTTATTCATTGAATAAAGCTGTGAACCATTCACCGCATCCGTTGAACTTTCACTTACATCTCCATTTGCAAGTGACGTAATCTTGCTATTGGTTTTGCTATCTTCTTTCCCATGCGTCGCTACAAAGGCATTTGCCTCTTCACTCCACAACAAGGCATCACCTTGGACTTTTTCACTAACTTCCGTGATTTTCTTATCTATTTTATTCACTACATTCGTGAATGAACTCCCTACACCTGTAAAGGCAGACGCTACATCATGATACTCTTTATCTTCTGTCTCACCATCATCCTTAATGCCCTTAACCGTGAATGTAGGAGCGGTCCATTTGCCCTCACTATCATAGCCAGCATTCTTATCAAAATAATGAGCAATATCATTATTCAGAGAATAAAGCTGTGATCCATTCACCGCTTCCGTAGAGCTGGAACTAATCTCACCATTCGCAAGATATTTAATCTTGCTATTGGCTTTCTCATTATCTTTCCCATGCTGCGCTACAAAAACACCTTCTTCATCACTCCAAAGCAACGCATTCTGCTTAATGTTTTCTGTAACCTCGGTAGTATTTTTGTTAATCTCGTTGTGAATGTTCTTGAAAGAACTTCCTACGCCCTCAAAGGCTGCTGCTACACTCGCATAGCTCTGCTCTTCAACATCACCACCATCTTCCTTAATGGTCTTAACCGTGAATGTAGGAGCCGTCCAAGTGCCATTCTCATAGCTCGTCTTACCACCTAAAGACTTCGCAATTTCATCACCTAG
>NZ_BAABIZ010000061.1:0-3570 GCF_039543045.1 Bartonella jaculi | reverse complement strand
TCAGCCTGTGGAGAGGAAGGCTCTGGCCAATGTCTTGTGACTTTGGTGAAACCAGCCTCGAAGAAGCAGGAAATCAACAGTAGATGTAATCAGAAATGAGAATATTTACGTAAGTTTGATAGAACGGGAGAGCTGGTTTGCTTTTGAGGGAGGAGATTTCTAGAGAAAGGCTTCGGGAGGTATCTTGTATTTGTGTTTTGGGAGAGGTGTTTTTGGGGAGAGATGTTCTTAATAGAGAGGCTCTGGGGATAAGACTTTCAGAGGTGTGGACGGTGTAGTGGGTGTTGTTGGGGGAAAGGTATAGCTAATCAGCCGCGCTTTTGGGAGCCCCGAGCCGGTCATCCTATGTGATCGCTGAAGGTGATGATCGAAAAGCGCTTGATATGCTCGTGATAAATGAGGGGGACCGGAAAATAAAGGAAGTGCTTTCTCTTGAAAGAGAAAGCACTTTGGGGGGATAGAATGATGAGTACATATCTTATTATCTGCTTACAAGTGGTCTTTTTTATCCTTTTTCCACAAAAAATATGTCATAAGTCCAAGAACCGGAACGCCAAATTTAGAAAAAGGCAGATGCTTGCTGAGCAACGAGATGCCTGAGACCGTTGCGTCTGTCATCAATTTATGGCGTTGTTCTTCTAACTTCTTTTGTTGATGAGAATGGCGCGTAGATTTTAAAACTTTGCTGACAAAAACACCAACTCCCGTAATAAAAAGCCAGATGAAAAACATGATACTGGCTGCTGCAACAGGCTTCATAACCCAACATAACGCAATAAAACCAATGATACATAAAAATATCACGGATATAAACAGTGAAATGCCAATAATCCCACAGATAATGGCTTGAAGGCGCATTTGCTTGACGCTACTTTTGAGTTCACCATCAAAAAAATGGTTTAAAAGAGGGGCGATAAACCTATGCATGACGATTAACGACGCAATATTTGAGCAAGAATAAAGCCAATACCGGCTGCAAATAAAACGCTCTTGCCAGGGTTTTTTCGAATGCGTTCATTCATGGCTTGTTCAAGGTCACTTATTTTGTCTTTGGCTTGAGACAGAATCTCTTCGCCACTTTCCTTTGCTGTGCTATAAAGTTTTTCCGCTTTATCTTTGGCTGTGTGCAATTTGTTGGCACTAAGATTAGACAGTGTCGAGGTTATACCTGAAACTTCATTGCGTAATTTCTCTAATTGGGTTTGTAGGTCTTTTTCTGCTGCTGTCTTGTGGTTTTCTATCTTTTTGTTGTTGGTCATACTGCATGTCCCTCTTTTAAACGCATTGCATCTTATGTTTGTGTTCATTGTGTTCATTTGCATTGGAGTAAAATTTCACTGAGGAGTAAAATTTTCACTGGGGAGTAACGTCAAATAATCTTTTTAGTTCCCTCTCTTTTTGCAATTTATCTCTCTCTTTATTCAATTTAGAAGTATTGTTGTTAAAATCAATCTTGCTGGTGAGAGCAGTCTTGTGCGTAAAACACCTCTTGCGCTCTTTGAATCAACCCAGGAGGCTTGGCAAGCCGTATTTTAGAGTGTGGGAAAATCTATTTTAATTGTGTATAGAAAAAATTTCCTGAAGCTTCCCTCTTGAAAGAGACTTTTCTTGAAATAAAACTATACTTGATTTATCAAGTTTTGTTTCTTAAGATTAAGCACTAGTGACATAAAAGGCCAATGATATAAGAGAAAAGTGGTATTGTGGGCAGGTGGTGCTACGCCAGATGATCACAGAGCTGTAAGATCAAAAAATAAAAATATAAAGACCACAATAATGTGAGACAGAAATGGAATCTGAGACAGTACCCTTAGACAATGCCTCTGCTGTGTTGGCTGCGCATGACCTTTCCCCTTTTTCGATGTTTATGGCAGCTGATTTTGTTGTAAAAGCCGTTATCGTCCTTTTATTGCTCGCTTCTCTTGCATCTTGGACTATTGCTTTTGTAAAAATCGTTGAAATTACCTTGGCAAAACGAAGAGCCCGTCATGAACTACAATTGGTGCTGAGTGCTCAGACTCTCAACCGTTTGGCTGCTAGCTTGAAAGATAGCAAAGGACCCGGTGTGGTCTTTTTAAAAGAAACGCTTAAAGAGGTTTATCTTTCGATACAGCAGGTCGAGTTTATTGCAACAGAAGACCAAAAAGCAAGACAAGCTCATCCCGCTTTTTCTGAAGATCTCTCCTCCTATGAGGAGATCGCGCGATATGGAGAGATTGTGCGTGATGTTAATGAAGGCGTGAAAGAGCGGGTGCATTCGCTTTTATCGCGTTGCTTGCTGGCTGCCGCGCGCCGTGTTGCTTGCGGAAGCGCTGTTCTTGCTACCATTGGCGCAATTGCACCCTTTGTTGGTCTCTTTGCAACTGTTTGGGGAATCATGAATTCTTTCATTGGAATTGCCGAATCGCAAACAACGCGGCTTGATGTGGTCGCTCCTGGAATTGCCGAAGCTTTGCTGGCAACGGCTATCGGACTTTTTGTCGCTATTCCCGCTGTTGTTATGTATAATAGCCTTATGCGTGCCTTGAGTGCTTATCGCAATGATTTAGGCGATATCACCGCCGCAATTGAGAGACTTTTGAGCCGTGAACTCGATAGACACAGACAGAAGAAAAGTCATAAATAATGAACGCAAACTTTAATGATGATTGGGGGGCAGAGGAAGCCGGCGTACACAGTGAAATCAATGTAACACCTTTCATTGACGTTGTTCTCGTGTTGCTCATCGTTTTTATGGTGGCTGCCCCTTTAGCAACCTCTGTCATTCCTGTTCAGTTGCCTTCCATAACTCAAAATACCTCCGCTGTGCAGCCTGAGGAACCGTTTTATGTGACTTTGCAAAAAGACAATTCTCTTTATGTTGGCGATCATCTTGTCAGCAAAACAGAGTTTGTTGAAGCTTTGTCTAAAGAAACAAAACAAAATCTAGAAACAAAAATTTTAATCAAAGCCGATAGCGAAATCGACTATGGTGCTGTCGTGGATTTGCTAAATCAAGTACGCACCGCTGGCTATACCAAAATCGGGCTGGTGGGAATGCAAAAATCTTCCAATGTTGTTGCAAAAGATATGGCACATGATGCCGATGCAAATGTGACACCTACAGCTGAGGTGCTAGCACCAGCACATGCAGTAAACGGTGTAACTCAAAGCCCTGTGGCAGAGAACCTCTCCCCCATACAGTAGTTCTCTGGGGGGGATGTTGATTTCAGCTAGACGCTCAAAGCATAAGCTCTCCTTAAGGAAAATGGCGTAACCTACCCCCCTTCAGAGCAGACCTTAGCTCTGCCAAAAGAGGCTGTTGTCATTGTCCAGCCATACACCAACAATGCACCATTCATTTTTGGTTAGTCGTGTCCTGTTGAGCCCCAAAGCCTCTCGCACCACGCTGTTCGGTAAGGAAAATGGCGTAACCTACCCCCCTTCAGAGCAGACCTTAGCTCTGCCAAAAGAGGCTGTTGTCATTGTCCAGCCATACACCAACAATGCACCATTCATTTTTGGTTAGTCGTGTCCTGTTGAGCCCCAAAGCCTCTCGCACCACGCTGTTCGGTAAGGAAAATGGCGTAA
>NZ_BAABIZ010000060.1:0-3632 GCF_039543045.1 Bartonella jaculi | reverse complement strand
AAACCTTTTCGTGGTCTATCCGCTTATCACAAGTGGTTTTTAAGCACTTGTCGACCCTTTTAAACCAGCTTCGCTTTAAAGTCAATACGTATTTTTTATTTTTTTCACTTTTTTTCATTTTGGTACTTACCTAATTGAATATCAAGCGCTTTTGCTAGCTCTCTGTCCATATCATAAGCTTGTGAATAACCTATCTCACCATCATTCGTAATCTCACAAATCAGTGTATCTTCCCCATGCCTTTGTATCTTCTCATTCACCTCGTCTATCAACGCTTCATAACTCAAGACGCTCCTTGGTAAATCACCTCCGTATATCCATGCTTTCACTTGCGCCTTTGTACTATAATCAACTCTCTCCGGCATGTCATGATATTGACCACCTTCAAATTCTTCGTATTCTCTCATCCCATCTTCATATTCGTAAAGATTGTAAAAATACTCACTAACCCCTAATCCCCATGGGGCATGCCCCACCGCCGTTGCAATAAATTTTTTTTGCTGTCTTGACTTACGGTTTCTTAAGAACATCTGGTTTAATATCCCCTTGTCTAAATCCATAATTTTACCAATGGGTTTATTTGCCTCAAATTGAACCGTACAGTAGCGTTTTTATTTTCAATATGGTTTCTATCATAAAAATCTAAAATCGCTTTGTACGGTGCCTTTTTATCGATTTAAACGCATGTCTAATCTCAAAATGATCAGCACTTTTTACTATTTTGCTGTTTTTTCAAATGCAACTAAATACGATTTCATTATGTTGCAAATGAACTGATAGGCTCTGTATTGCTGATATATTTTGCCAAGGTCTCTGTTAGCGGTTCAGAAAATATGGTACATAGTTCTTTTATTTCTGATTCTGCGTGTTTCTTCATTACCAATCCATATTCTGGATGCGTAATCCACTTATACCAAGCCTTTTGCCAATCGCGTTCATGAGCATTTCGACATGGATTGGCTTTTGAAAAGCGTATAAATTTTTTAAATTCTGATAACGCTTCATCACGCGTTAATCCTTGTTCAATTGCGTATTGCAAATCGGGTTTGAAATCTTCTAACATGCTTTCAACTTCTTGTTTTTCCCTCGTTTTCTTGGTTTCTTCAAAAAAGCTTGCTTTCTCTGGGAAATAAGCAGGCATCATCTTTTCAACGATTTCTGAAAGTTGTTTGCCAACCTTTCCAACTTTTCGTGAAGGCAATTTCTCAATCATCTTGATTTCTTTTGATTGAACATCATCACACTCGCTTGGCTTTTCAAGCAAATCAGTTGTTTCTAAATTTTCAAATTCAATTTCTTTTTTTGATAAAATAATATTTTTATTTTTTTTGTTATTGTTAATCTTATTGTTAATGTTATTGTTATTGTTAATGTTAATGTTATTGTGCATTTCCATGCATTGCTCATGCATTGCACGTGCATTGCACGTGCATTGCTCATGCATTGCACGTGCATCATGATCACTTTTATCTTTATTTTTATCCCATCTAGCTTTTGCTGCTTTTGATGCCTTTTCTGAAGATTTATCTAAATTCTCATTAGAGTTATTGAGTTCTTCCTCAACATCTAAATTCCATAAGCGACCATCTTCCAAACGAATAAGATATCCTTCTTCAAGCAAGACATTTAGCGCTGCTTCAAACTTCTTCACTGAATAACCAGTGTAATGAGATAAAACTTTAAGGTTATAAGAAAGAGGCTCACCAGTACGCAACATACGTAACCGTAATCGCATATAAATATTGCCCTCTACAGCAGGCAAATAATCAACAACCATTGCCCACTTATCTGCAAAAAGCCTCGTCCATGGCAACTTAGTTGACATGCATTGCCTCCTCTTTTCTTTTGCTCCACCTCATATGCGCTGCTTTTGAAGCTCTTTCTGAAAATTTGCTAATCGTATAATCAAAGGCTAGTGACTTATGCCATAAGCTACCATTCTCTAAACGCGTAATATGACCCGTGTTGATTAAGCTCTCTAATGTCTTTTGAAACGTTCTTATTGAACACCCACACCAACTCGATAAGTAAGATGCATTATTAATAAGAGGTGCTTTTCTATCATTCATAAGCAACACAAGGGTTGTATAAACAGCCTTCTCTGTTGCTTTTAAACCCATCAGCTCTTTTAAAAGCTTATCTGTACTAAACTTAACATACGCTACTTTATGACTGGACATCACTCTAAGATCTCCTTTTCTTTAACTAAATGTAAAATTGCTAAAGCATCCGCTTCATTATCATCACAAGGCGCGTGTCCTTTTGCACGCATTGCCTCTATCATCTCTTTTTTAGACGCATTCCCCTTCCCTGTTGTCGCTTTCTTAATCGTACCAACTGGAATGCCTTCATACGGTATCTGATGATGCTCGCACCATGCTGTTAACGTTGCTAGTAAACCGCCATAAACATGCGCTGCATCGGTTCCAACATGACGCCTCACCTCCTCAAAATACACCGCGTCAATGCCACCTGCTGTCTGTTTCATTTCTGTAAGCCATCTCTTAAAACGCAAATAACGCATTCCACCGCCTTCAAAACGGCGTGATTGAAAATTCACGCTACCACTGAATATATCACCACTTGCCCCATGTATCGCCCATCCCATCTTCGTACCTAGATCAAAACAAAGGATTGTATGAGACATTTAAATCACCTGTATTTACCGATTATTCCTTTTAGAATGGGGCTTTAAACAACTTCTCTGCACACAATTTTGCTGCAATTTACACAATAGGAAATGTTACGATGAGATAATTTTTGGATTAGCTTATTTTGCTCGTCTATTATTTTATCTTTTTCATCTATCTCTTGTTTAAGCACTTTTACGGTTTTAAAAGCGATATAAGCTGCATAACAAGATATAATAAGTGCAATAAAGCCCATCTCTCTTCTCACTTACTTTTCTTCTTATTCTTATGAGAAGGATTTTTCACAGACGCATCACGCTGCTTAAGCTCTTGTTTCAGTTTTTCAATTTCCCCATTGCGTGATTGAACTTCTGCTTTTAGTGTATCTATAAGATCGTTTTTCCGTTTGAACGCTTCATCATACGCATCTATCTTTTGATTAAGTTCTTTAATATCCGCACGATATTTTTCTATATCCCTAACACACTTATCAATGATATCCTGAATTTCTATTGAACATTCACGCTGTTTATTTTTGAGTTCTTCTTCTAAATCCCTAATATTGATTTTTAGAGTTTCAATCCGCTTTTTAAGCACCTTAGCTTGATCGCGATAATGCAATGCAAAACGAAACATCACTCCGCATAAAAGCAAGACTCCAAACACCACAAACACAACTATCGCTATCATTTCATTTAAACTCATTTTGATCTCCATTCTTTGCTCTTAAGCCGGTCATCATGACCAATTTGTTGTGCTTCGCATTCCATTAAAAAAAGAAGGCAACAAGCCGCATGTGCCAAGTGTGATAAATCACTCTCCGCATCCTTATTCTCTCCACCAAACCATGCTAATAAATGACGTAAGGCAGCACCGTGAAACCGGCTCCAGTGCATGCCATTACGCCAATTGTTTGCTCCGTACTTCTTTGCCCCAAACTCTAAAACTTTACCGATTTCAATCAGTGCCAACGGTGGGATTAATTCAACACGCGCCTTGCCA
>NZ_BAABIZ010000059.1:0-3694 GCF_039543045.1 Bartonella jaculi | reverse complement strand
ATTAATAATGAAATTGCCAATGTAAAAGGCGATAGTCTTGTTAAGTGGGATAAAGATGAGCAACTCATCAAGATTGGTGCAGAAAAATACGGTAATAGAATCACTATTTCCGATAAGGATGGTAAGGATCGGACCCTTTCTGGTGTGAAAGAAGCAACAAACAATAATGAAGCTGTTAATAAAGGCCAGCTTGATAAAGAGATTGATGATGTGCGCTCTTTGGCAGTTTTCTACGATGAAGAAGCAGATTCAGATGATGTCCATCCACTTATCCGATCAGGCGGTAAATCTGGTAAGAAAAGTGTGACTTTTGGTGATCCAGCAACAGGCACTGTTGCACTGCGTAATGTAGGCAATGGTAAGATTACAGCAGAATCAACAGATGCTGTGAATGGCTCTCAGCTTCATACATTGGGCAGCGATGTTGCGAAGTCTTTAGGCGGTGGAGCTGGGTATGATGATGGCACTTGGACTACTCCTACATTTAAGGTTACGACTGTCAATGAAGGTGGTAATACAGAAGATAAAGAGTATGATAGTGTAGCATCTGCCTTTACGGGTGTTGGTAGCTCTTTCACGAATGTTAAGAATGAAATTACGAATGTTAAAAAAGAGATTGCCAAAGATATTGCCGATGCAAAAAGTGACTCTTTGAACTGGAGCGAAAAGGAGGATGCGTTTGTAGCGACGCATGGGCTGGATAATAGCAGCAGCAAGATCACATCTCTTCAGGCTGGATCGGTTTCTGACAGTTCAACGGATGCTGTGAATGGCTCTCAGCTTCATACATTGGGAAGCGGTGTTGCGAAGTCTTTAGGCGGTGGAGCTGGGTATGATGATGGCCAATGGAAAGCTCCTACATTTACGGTTAAGAGCGTTAAGGATGATGGCAAAACAGAAGATAAAGAGTATGATAGTGTAGCATCTGCCTTTACGGGTGTTGGTAGCTCTTTCACGAATGTAGTGAATAAAATAGATAAGAAAATCACGGATGTTACTGAAACAGTTCAAGGTGATGCCTTATTATGGAGCGAAACGAACAATGCGTTTGTAGCAACGCATGGGAAAGAAGGAAGTGAAAAGACAAGCAGCAAGATTACGTCACTTGCGAATGGGGATATAACTGCTGGTTCAAGCGATGCCGTTAATGGTGATCAGCTTCATACCCTAGGTAATAAAGTTGCGAAATCTTTAGGTGGTAATGCTGAATATAAGGATGGCGCATGGACAGATCCTACATTCATGGTTAAGAGTATCAATGAAGAGGGCAATGTTACTGACACGACTTATAATGATGTTGCGTCTGCCTTTACAGGTGTAGGTACTTCTTTTAAGAATGTTAAGAATGAAATAAATAAGAAAATCACGGAAGTTAGTGAAACAGTTCAAGGTGATGCCTTATTGTGGGATAAGGCTAAAGAGGCCTTTGTAGCGCAGCATGGAAAAGAAGAAGCAAAAACCAATAGCAAGATTACGTCACTTGCGAATGGGGATATAACTGCTGGTTCAAGCGATGCAGTAGCAGGTAATCAGCTTCATACATTGGGCAGCAGTGTTGCTACATATTTCGGTGGTGGAGCTGGATATGAGAATGGTGCTTGGACGGCTCCTACATTTAAGGTTAAGACCGTTAAGGAAGATGGTAGTGATGTTGAAGAGAAGAGCTATACGAGTGTAGCAGAAGCCTTTGAGGGAGTAGGAAGTTCTTTCACGAATATTCATAAAGAAGTTAAGAACGAGATTAACAAAGTTGTTGGTGATAGCCTTGTTAAGCAAGATGAAACAACGAATCTTATCAGTATTGGTAAAGAAACAGATGGTACTGCAATCAATATTGCAAATAAGAGTGATGAGGATAGGATCCTTTCCGGTGTGAAAGAAGCAACGAACAATAATGAAGCTGTTAATAAAGGCCAATTTGATAAAGGTTTAAAAGATCTTTCAGACAAACTTCAATCTGAGGATTCAGCTGTTGTTCTTTATGATAAAACAACAGATGGTGAGACTAATTATAGCAGTGTGACGTTGGGTAAAGGTAAGGATTCTGCACCTGTTGCTCTCCATAATGTCAAAGATGGCGATATTTCTAATGTGTCACATGATGCAATTAATGGCTCTCAAATCAATACAATCTCTGGAGATATTGCTAAGTTTTTGGGTGGTGGTACAGCCTTTACAAATGGTGTTTTCACTGGTCCAACCTATAAATTATCTAAAATTTCTAAAGATGGTAAGGAAGAAGAAACTGAATTTAAAGATGTTGGTACAGCTTTTGAAGGCATTGATACAAGTATCAAGAATGTGAACCAGCGTATTAAAGATGTTTCAGAAAGTGTTGCTCAGGATTCTTTAAACTGGAGCGATGATGATGGAGCATTTGTAGCGACGCATGGGAAAGAAGGAAGTGAAAAAGCAAGTAGTAAGATAACGTCACTTGCGAATGGAGATGTAAGTGAAAGTTCAACGGATGCCGTAGCGGGTAATCAGCTTCATACCTTGGGCAGCGGTGTTGCGCAGTTTTTAGGCGGTAACGCTAGCTATGAGAATGGCAAATGGACCGCTCCTACATTCACGGTTAAGACTGTCAATGAAGAGGGCGCGACAGAAGACGAAGACTATCATGATGTAGCATCTGCCTTTGCGGGAGTTGGTACTTCTTTTAAGAATGTTAAGAATGAAATAAATAAGAAAATCACGGAAGTTAGTGAAAAAGTCCAAGGTGATGCCTTGTTGTGGAGTGAAACGAACAATGCGTTTGTAGCTACGCATGGGAAAGAAGAAGCAAAAACCAATAGCAAGATTACGTCACTTGCAAATGGGGATGTAAGTGAAAGTTCAACGGATGCGGTGAATGGTTCACAGCTTTATACAATGAATAAAGCGCTAGCGACCTATTTAGGTGGTGGTGCTGGCTATGATGATGAGGGCACATGGGGTGCTCCAAAATTCACGGTTAAGAGTGTCAAGGAAGATGGCGATACAGAGGATACAGAGTATCATGATGTCGCGTCTGCCTTTACGGGTGTAGGTACTTCATTCCAGAATGTTAAGAATGAGATAGATAAGAAAATCACGGAAGTTAGTGAAACAGTTCAAGGTGATGCCTTATTGTGGAGTGATGCTAACAATGCGTTTGTAGCGCAGCATGGAAAAGAAGATAGCAAAACCAGTAGTAAGATAACGTCACTTGCGAATGGAGACATTAGTGCAACCTCGACGGATGCAGTGAATGGATCCCAGCTTTATACAATGAATAAGGCGCTCGCGACCTATTTAGGTGGAGGTGCTGGCTATAATGAAGAGGGTACATGGACCGCTCCTAAGTTCAAGGTTAAGACCGTTAAGGAAGATGGTAGTGATGTTGAAGAGAAGGAGTATGATAATGTTGCTGAAGCATTAGCTGATATTGGTACCTCTTTCACGAATATTAAAAATGATATTACAAATGTTGTTAGTGATAGCCTTGTTAAGCAAGATGATAAGACGCATGTTATCAGCATTGGTGGTGAAAAAAGCGGCACAAGTATTAGCATTGCCAACATTGATGGAGCGGAACGGACCCTTTCCGGAGTTCGTGCGGGCACTCTCTCAGAGGAATCTCTAGAAGCAGTGAATGGTTCGCAGCTTTATTCAATGAACAAGATGTTTGCTGAGTATTTCGGTGGAGGTGCAGGCTATGATAGTAAGGGAAAAT
>NZ_BAABIZ010000058.1:0-3791 GCF_039543045.1 Bartonella jaculi | reverse complement strand
GCAAGTGATTTTGATTGATTCAACATAGACAGATTTGAAATGAGAGAATCTTACGGTATTCGAGACTCTCATTCAATATGAATAACGCTAGATTATCATTATAAATCAATATGTTGTCTGGAGCAGGAACAGGGGCGGCATTGCGATATGGACCTCATATTTTTAGATATCTTTATCCTCGTGTGGCACCCAAAGCGGTTACAGGAGCACAAAGATTAGGACAATTAATGAAACCAAGCCCGAAGAATCCTTTGTTTATTACTACTGCGGTTGGAGCTGCGATGGACCCAACGACAGCATATGCACCAACTGGACCAAAGTTACCGAATATACCGCAACCACAAGAACCATTACCTCCTAATATGGTTTCTGGAGCGGAAATGCCTTTAGGTGTAGGTAATCACTCTCCTATGCCAAATGCAATGGAGGATAATCTACAAGAACTTAAACCTAAAGTTGATGTCCCTCAAGCACAACCATTAGCGTCCACATCACAAACACCGCCTTCTGAACCCACAGATTTAGATAAATTTTTACAATCCAATACTTATAAGTTTTTTCAATCAGATGCTTACCAGAAGCTTAAAGATCTTTTTGCAGGTATGTCGGCAGCACCGTCCGGTGGTTCTGGATGGGATGCGCTTGCAAGTGGTGTGAAGTATCTTAATGAAGGCGATAAGCAAAGAGGTAAAGTTAACCAAACCGTCGAATATCTGAAGTCTAAAGGCTACAGTGAAGAAGAAGCGCGGGTTATGGCAAGTAATCCTCAGATGCTTAGTGCATTGCTCACAAATTCTGATCAAGAAAAGCTCAGTCCTGGATTTAGATGGTATACCAATCCAGAGACAGGTGAACGTGAACAGAGACCAATACCAGGGTCACCACAGGCATTGGAGTATGAACAAAAGAAAAAAGAAATAGAAGAGTGGGAAAGAAATAAGAGGCAGATTGCAGATGAAGTTGCATTAGAAATTGATAATGGGATGGATGCAGTTAATCATGCCATTAACCTTATAGAGAATAATCCAGATTGGGCTGCTGGTAAGGGTGGTACTTTTGCTCAGATTTTCCCGAGTACTGATGCTAGAACATTAAAAAATCTATTCACTCAGATTCAAGGCGATGTCTTTAAGCGAGTGATTGCATCGATCAAAAGGCAAAGTAAGAATGGAAGTGTAGGTGTTGGTCCATTATCTGATTCAGAAAGCAAGTGGCTTGTGTCATCTTATGGTACTTTAGATATTAGTGATAAGCCTGAAGTATTACATAAAACGCTCTTAAAGATTAAAAAGATGCTTGGACATTTTCAAGAACTGAATGCGGAAGAAATTTATAGGTTATCAAATGCAATGGAAGTAAGACAGCGTCCCAAATCCCCTGCTAGGTCTTCTACCAATAAGCGGATGCAGCAAGGAGGCAGTGCAAATCCACTTATTTTGAAAAGTGTAGAAGAGGTTGAAGCTCTACCACAAGGAGTAGAGGCTTTTATTATTGATGCAAATGGTAAAGTGGTTCCTGTAATAAAATAGGTTGTGCTATGTCTGAATATAAGAATTATGATAAGTCACTCTTACCTGAGTGGGCTAGGAAATTAAAGGTAATTGGTCCACCTCAAGATATTTCAAATTTTCAAACAACAACAGATTATCCTGAATATAAGAATTATGATAAGTCACTCTTACCTGAATGGGCTGGAAAATTAAAGGTAATTGGTCCACCTCAAGATATTCCTAATACTCAAGAAACACCTCATGATATTTCATTTGATGATAAAGATCTTAGTTGGTTAGATGCGGTTATGAGATATATCGCGTCTGGAGCAACGGCGGGTTATCTTGATGAAATGAAAGCAGTAAATGAAGCAGGTCTTACGGATTATTGGAGCGGCAATAAACGAGCAGAAGAGATCTATAACAGAAGAGTAGCAAAGGAACGCGCCTACCAAAAAGCATTGGAAGAGAAACATCCATGGTGGTCTCATGGTGCTTATATTGTTGGGTCCATTTTACCAACAGCAGCATCATTTATCCCCGGGCTAGGACTTTTAAGAGCAGGCTCAGTGGCATCATCAACATTTGGTAAACTTGGTAAGGCGGCACTTTTAGGAGCAGGTTCTGGTGCTTTACATGGCTCTGGGGCAGGAGAAGGCTTTGGTGGTCGCCTTGTTTCAGCAGGGATTGGTGGTGGTATAGGAGCTGTAGCTGCTCCTGTTGGTTCTCTTGCTGGTACAGCTGTTTCTTCGTTTTTAAGTAAAGCGAGACAAGGGGTGCAATCTCTCCCTTTCGTCAGGGGGCACTATAATCCTGCTTATAAAGATGTTCAAACCAAAGCGGTTAGGGAAGTTGCTAAAACATTATATGATGATGGTGTTGAGAGTGTTGCAGAGCGTCTTGCAAGTGCACCGCGCCACGCATTTTTGACAGATATTAGTCCAAATTTAGAAATATCACTTGCTAATATGGGGACAGCAAATACGCGTGTTTCTGAACTTTTGCAACGAGCACACGAGGGACGAGTGCAGAATGCTATCCACCGTATTGGTCAATCGGCAGATGAAAACATTACCCCTCTTCAAGATACGAAAGTTTTAAAAAGGGCACTTCAAGAGCAAGGAAAAAGAGAATATGATCCGCTTTATGCACGAGTGCACCGTACTCCAGTAGGAAAAGAGCATTATGCGGCTCTTAATGATCTTTTTGAAAATGAAGCATTTCAAGAAGCAGTTGAGCGAGCAGTTAAAGTCTTAAAAAAGGACCGTCGTAATGCAAAACCAGAAATGTTTTATTCGAGAGATTTTAGGCACATTAATTATAAGCCTACGATGGAGTTATTAGATCAAACTAAGAAGTCTCTTGATTACCTTCGTGATAAATATCATAATTTTGGCGATGATCAAATGGCTTCTGTATATCAATCGCTTAAGAGAGACTTAGTAGAAATAGCAGACCAGATTTCCCCTACTTATAAAGCAGCACGTGGTAGTGTAGCAAAATATGAAGGTTTTGAAGAAGCGATAAAACAAGGCAAAAACATTGCACAGAGAGATGTTTCAGGAGAGGGGATTGCAGAAGGTCTTCGTAAAGGGGCGATGCCAAATGGTCTCAATACCTATCGCGTAGGTATGAGAGACTATATAGATGACATAATAAAAGGTCCGAATGCTATTAGAAACCTTTCCAATATTTTACAAACGGGTCGTATGTCTGATAATCTTAGCAGGTCTTTAAATTCTAAAGAACTTAATGCTTTGAGAAAAGCAGTAGATAGCGAAAGGTTCTATGAAGATGCCGCTAAAAGAGCAGTAAAACCGTTTCAAGGAACACCTGAACCTTCACCTTTGACAGGTGTTAATATGCCTTATGGAAAAGTTAGTGCAGCACGTGCAGGGGCAAAAATTACACAAAATATTTTATCTGATACGATTAAGCAATTGCCTCAAAAAGAAAGGCAAATACTTGAACGTGATATAGCGAAATTAGCAACTTTTGGCGTTAAAGGTATGAAGCAGCAGGAAGTTGCTCAAATGATACAAAGGTTCATAGATTTGCATAAAAAGGGAATTGGTCGTGAAAAGTTCTGGCATTTTGTTTCTTCATTACTGATGGGGGAAGTGGGTAGATGGACAAGGAGTAAGATTCAATGACCCGCTATAGTCCAGCTGTTCATCAAGCGATACGCCAAACAGCAGCGCGTTATGGTTTACCCGAAAGCTATTTGTATCGTGTTGCGCAAGTGGAGAGTGGAGGCAATCCGAACGCAAGGAATCCACGTTCTTCTGCGGGTGGGTTATA
>NZ_BAABIZ010000057.1:0-3963 GCF_039543045.1 Bartonella jaculi | reverse complement strand
CCAACGTCGTAGAGTGCTAATAGAAACCCCCAAAGCTTGAGCGGCCTTACCTATCCCAACAAATCTATTCATAATACGTATTATTACATAGATATAAATAGATTACAAGTAAACTGTGTAAACCCACGCATTATCACCAACCCAGCAATTGCCATCATGTGATAAGTTGGCTTCCTTTTCAATAAAACCACCAAGATCACCAGCTTTAACGCTACCAAAATCTCTTAATGATCTAATGCGATAAAGAGTATAGTCACCAACTTGTTTGGTTTCATTTGTAAATTCATATTTTTTTGAGATCGTGTTCATAATGAACTCCTTTAGGATAACGTTTTGAATTGACGCCCTATAAAGACGTCGGGTGCTCAAAACACAGCCTAAAGTCTGTTGTTATGCTTTCCCCGTAAAGGTATTATATGACATAACTACACCCGACAAAATCATTATACGCTTTTAAAACATAAAAGACAGTCAGTTTTTGAAAAGCAGAGAAAGATTGTTTCGTAATCCATTCGCTTTAGGTTTAGTGTTTTGATCACTTAAGTATTTATATAACAAAATACCCATTTATTGTCAACTGTTTTATTATCTTTTTTTGACATTTTTTCTATATTTTTCAAATATATAGAGCACAAAATGCCTTATAATTTTTATCTTTTTCTTTTGACTATAGCGCCCTTTTTAGCTCTACCCTTTAATCATGATTTCGGAGCCGCGTGAGAAGGATAAAACAATCCGTTATGTTCTGGGTCAAGGACGCCGTTAGGCGCCCCGAAGGGGTTGCCTTGACCCTAAGAACATAGGATTGTTATCCCTTCGATAAATGCGGATCTGATCTCATGATTTTGGTGAGCGTACGGAGAGTTTGAGAGGCGGTAGCCTCTCATTAAAAAATAAAGTTTGTAAGTAGAAACTATTCTTATTGCCAATTTTCTGAAATTATTTTATGAATTAATCAATGTGTTGATTGCATACGCAGTGATCGACAAGGGATTAAAAGCCTTAAATTATAGCGTTAGAATTAGCTCACTATGTGGGTCTTCCCGGAGTTCCGGGAGTTTTTGTTATGTCCAGGTGCTTACCAGCACTAAAAGCAAAAAGCTGACTATAATTCAGTACTTTTAACTCCCGGAATACCAATGCGAGGGCGCTCGCAACCGGCAGGGGGGTTTTAAAGTGCAAACAAAAAATCAACATTTAAATGACATTTCTGTAGGTAAAAAAATTCGCCTCAGAAGAGAAATGTTAAAAATATCTCAAAAACAATTAGGAGATCTCTTAGGAGTAACCTTTCAACAAATCCAAAAATATGAAAAAGCTACAAACCGCATAGGAGCTGGACGTTTGCAAGAAATTGCTGACATCCTCGAGGTTGATATCTCCTTTTTTATACCGATATTTCTCCTAAAAAAAATTTTTCATACCCTGATTATGAAGGAATTTCCAATAAAGAAGAATACTTCCTTTTAAAAGGTTTTAGACAACTTAATCCTAAAAAAAAGAGAGCAATTTTGTCCTTAATTGCCGAATAAAATTTTTTAAAACGATAAACGACACTTTAACCATTTGATAAATAATCATTTAATTGCAAAAAATTTAAATATTTACTATGTATTTTGTACGTACATAATAAGTAATCATTATTTATTTTGTGTGTAATTACTATTTATATAATTTTTAATAAGGAGATTAAGAAAATCACCACCATCTTCATTAAGATCATCGGCTAAAGACCAAAATTCATCTCTTACTGTTGGTTCAAGAGCAAGTGTTAATCGTGCGGTTTTTAAGCTACGCCGTCTGCGACCACTTCCACTAGTATGTGCTTTTTCTATGCTATGACGCGTCGTAAAACCATTTTTTTGACCTATCTTGTCTAACTCTTGTTCATTTACTTTTTGTGCCTTTGTGAACGGTTGTAAATTTTCAAAATTCGGCAATGGAATTTCAGCCCTCTTTGTCATGCTACTTTACCCTTTAATAAATTTTCACGGTCCAATATTTCTACAACAGCATTAGCAAAAATCGTTGCATTTTCTTGTGCGGCTTGAGGATTATTTACATCAGAAGATGATAAATCAAAGAGAGAGCCCCCTATTTGGAAAAGAGCGCTATAAGCTCCTCTTTCCGTTAACGAAGCGTGTAAAATAGGAATATTAGCTTTTTCTAATGTTTTCTCTATATGCTGGGCTTCGCGACTGTTTAAGGCATTCGTCATTGAAAATACAATACGAAAAGGTATTTCTCTTTTAAAAAATTGACTCTGCTGTGTTATCAAAGCGATAATTTTTCCTATTTGGTCTCCATCAAGTTGTTTTTTTCTCATAGGAACTAAAACTAAATCAGCTCTTCCTATAGCAAAAGAAGCCGCAAGATTTGCAGAACCTTCAAGATCAACGATAACAAATGGAAACCGTTCTACAGCATCATCAATGCAAGAAACAATATTCTGTTCTGTAATATTTCCAGAAACTTCTATGTTATTTGGCATTGTATCCATAGATCTTTTCATCCATGTCACAAGAGGTTGATTTGGGTCAGCATCAATTAATTTTACCTTAGATCCAGCTTTAGCAAAAACATTAGCTAATACTAATGCCATTGTTGATTTTCCAACACCACCTTTTGTGGAACACATAGTAATGACTGGCATTGAGACATTCCTTATTTAGTGAATAAACACTGAATAAATAACATATATTTATTACATATTTATTAATTACAAAAAAAATATTACGTATTTTGTACGTACATAACAAATATTTATTATTTACATATTCCGATATGTAAACAGTACCAGCTTAGTTTACCTTAATTCTCCAATACTCTTGGCATGGTAATGAGTGGCTTAATTTTTGTTGGCTTGATATTTTTGCGTTCAATGAATAAGCGCAAAGTATTCACACTAACTCCTAATGTCTTAGCAATACGGCTCTGTGATAAACCAACATTTAAAGCTTATTTTGTGCGCTCTTGAATTAAATGTCTTTCAATTTGCGCTACCATACCTAAAATAGTTGCTATTTAAAAAAAGTAATTGCGAAATAAAAGCATCTCGTATATATCTCTCTTTCGGGGAGAGAGGTCGCATAAAATACCCCCCGCAGGGTTTTGGTTAATCAATCTCTTTCTCCATTCGATTAAAAAATTTTGGTTTCTTCTTTTCTTAATTTTGTTAATATTACACCATAGCAATAATTAGTTAAATTTAAAGTGGTTTTTGTATATACCGAATTCGTATTTGAAATCCGATTGTGAATCACGTAACTTAATCAAAAATACATTTACTATTTTTTGAAAATCATCCTCATCACTAAAAGAAAAACTAAAAACAAAGACGGTATAATATTAAACAATTGCATCATATCAGATGATGGCTTGTATATTGATAACATTTCTTTCATTTCTTTTGCTTCATCAGACATTGTTTCCTCCTTTTTATGGTACGATTTGTTTTGAATCTGTTTGCATGTTTAAAGCTTTGAGAACTTCATTCAATTCTGATTTGAAAAAAGAATTTTTTGATCTTTAGATTTTGTTAGCTCGTTTTTTTCATGTGCCAGCTATTCAGTTTTTCCTCAGAAGCTTTATTGAGCAAGGCATAAAAAGAACGTTCAAGATAAAGTTTTCCTTGATTTTCTTTGCCAATCATGCCTCGTAAATATCCACCTGGAGATTTCACCAATTCCCTGCAATATTTTTCGAAGATGATAGCGATAGCCAGAGCAGCTCTTTTAATTCCCATGTTTCTTTTAGCTTCTTCCACAGCGTGGGGAGAAATCCTATTCATTTTAGCTAAAAATTCCATAGATCCAATCAAATCCCTTTCCGATTGCAACCGTTCTATCAAACTTACGTAAATATTCTCATTTCTGATTACATCTACTGTTGATTTCCTGCTTCTTCGAGGCTGGTTTCACCAAAGTCACAAGACATTGGCCAGAGCCTTCCTCTCCACAGGCT
>NZ_BAABIZ010000056.1:0-4034 GCF_039543045.1 Bartonella jaculi | reverse complement strand
ACTCACCAAAATCATGATCTCAAAGCCGTGCTTTTGGGAACTAACAATCCTAGGTTCTTATGGTCAAGGCAACCCCTTCGGGGCGCCTAACGGCGACCTTGACCCAGAACCTAACGGATTGTTTTTATGTTCCCGCACGGCTCCGAAATCATGATGTTTTAGGGAGTTTCTTATGGCGCTAAAATGGAGAAAAGATCGTTTTTTCGATAAGGGTTTTGAGCCCAAAATTACGTTTTATTTTTAAAACGTATAATTGCGCCTTCAAAAAATCTTTGAAAAAGACATTTTTCAGGAGCGCATAAAATGCGCATTGGAAATTTTTCAAATTGAGAGAAATGGAAAAATGCTTTCAGTAGCAAATATAGTTTTTTTATTTGTGAGATTTTTTGAAAATGATCTTTAGGAATTAAAAATATTCTATTTGGCTCAAAAAAGCTCTGTAAGGAGTTTTTAGTTTAGAAACGTAAAATGGGTCGTTTTTTTTCATTAAACGCATTCTAGGGCTAAATTTGGCGCTAACAGAGACGTTTTTCATCTAATCATGATTTCGGAGCCGTGCGGGAACGTAAAAACAATCCGTTAGGTTCTGGGTCAAGGTCGCCGTTAGGCGCCCCGAAGGGGTTGCCTTGACCATAAGAACCTAGGATTGTTAGTTCCCAAAAGCACGGCTTTGAGATCATGATTTTGGTGAGTGCACAGAGAGTTTGAGAGGCGGTAGCCTCTCATTTCATTGATTTATGGACGAACGAAGTGAGTTCTAATTATTTTAAGTAATCTTCAATATCTATTTGATCCAATTTCTCTTTATTTTCCAACAGTTTTTTACGCTCTTCGGCGCTGAACATTGACATTATTCGTCGCTTAACTTTACCATCTTTGTCTACTAAAGTTTTAGTTACAAAAGCCGCATATTCTTTGCTTGTATTATAACCCTTCCAAACTTCGTGTGGATCTAAAGCATAGGCACAGACCCTTCCGGAAACAGGAATGCGAATAACCGCCCTTTTAGACTCCAAGTAATCCAACCAACGACGAATAGTTCGTGTTGTAACTTCAAATTGATTTGCAATAAATTGTTGATCACAAATTACGGCGCCACATGTAGGATCAATATGTTCTGCAAAAAATGCGTAGAGTCCAGCTGCGGCTGAGTTTTCTTTTGAAAGCTCTCGTACACGTTTCCAACCTTTCGAATAAACTTGTGTAAATCCTTTGTTTTTACGCTCTTCTTCAACTTCGTGCTCTTTTTCCAATTCAATCAATTTAAGTTCATGTTTACGCAGATTTCTCTGAACATCTGTTGCAACTTCTATGAAACTCATCTCAATTTTTCCTATTTAACCGTTTTTCCTATTGATAGGAAAATAATGTCCTATGAAAGGACAAATAATAAGGACATTTATGTCCAAAATCAAGACATTTATGTCCCATTAACGGACATGACCGGACACAAGCTATGTCCTATTAACCGGACACAAGCTATGTCCTATTACAAATTTTACATTCATTTAAAATCAATCATTTAATATTTTTTCCTTTCTCCTCTAAGAGGCTTCGCCTTGAAAAATGACGAACTTCGTTCGACAATTTTATGATGAGAGGCTACCGCCTCTCAAACTCTCCGTGCACTCACCAAAATCATGATCTCAAAGCCGTGCTTTTGGGAACTAACAATCCTAGGTTCTTATGGTCAAGGCAACCCCTTCGGGGCGCCTAACGGCGACCTTGACCCAGAACCTAACGGATTGTTTTTACGTTCCCGCACGGCTCCGAAATCATGATGTTTTAGGGAGTTTCTTATGGCGCTAAAATGGAGAAAAGATCGTTTTTTCGATAAGGGTTTTGAGCCCAAAATTACGTTTTATTTTTAAAACGTACAATTGCGCCCCTTCAAAAAATCTTTGAAAAAGACATTTTTCAGGAGCGCATAAAATGCGCATTGGAAATTTTTCAAATTGAGAGAAATGGAAAAATGCTTTCAGTAGCAAATATAGTTTTTTTATTTGTGAGATTTTTTGAAAATGATCTTTAGGAATTAAAAATATTCTATTTGGCTCAAAAAAGCTCTGTAAGGAGTTTTTAGTTTAGAAACGTAAAATGGGTCGTTTTTTTTCATTAAACGCATTCTAGGGCTAAATTTGGCGCCAACAGAGACGTTTTTCATCTAATCATGATTTCGGAGCCGTGCGGGAACGTAAAAACAATCCGTTAGGTTCTGGGTCAAGGTCGCCGTTAGGCGCCCCGAAGGGGTTGCCTTGACCATAAGAACCTAGGATTGTTAGTTCCCAAAAGCACGGCTTTGAGATCATGATTTTGGTGAGTGCACGGAGAGTTTGAGAGGCGGTAGCCTCTCATTTCATTGATTTATGGACGAACGAAGTGAGTTCTAATTATCTCTTCAATCGAAATCTAAATTAACTAGATAAGATCTATTAGCACCGAAGCAAGCTTCAAAAATACCTTATAGTCTGATCCAGTTAGGTTACTTCTTGCTAATGTAGCTAATGCACTTCGTAACATTTTTTTGGTATTTCTAATTTTCTTTCAAATGAAATTTACTTCTTCACGAGTAGCAGTTTTTGGTTAGAAAATTTGCAAGTTTTCCACATGCTTTGCGTTTTTTCTTGTTTTTTCTTGTTTTTATATGGTTTTTTTTTATTTAAAATCAATATCTTATAAGAATTAAATGCGTCTTTTTTCAAGTTAAATGCGTCTTTTTTCAAGTTAAATGCGTCTTTTTTCAAGTGTTTTCCACAGGATGAATAAACAAAAGCGTCATAAAAAAATATTGACGCATTTAATTAAATGCGTCATAAAAAAATATTGGTGTAAATACTTGAAACATGACGTATTTACAAAAAATAGAGAGCAAAAAATGTTTAATTTTAAAAAAAATAAATATGAAATTACTAACTTGGAACGTCCTAGTGGCAGCAGATGGGTCACAATGCAAAATGCATTAATTCGTGCAGGACACGGACTAACTTTATCTGAAAAAAGACTTGTGATGATGGCTGTTTCTAAAATTGATAGCGCAAAATATCACCGTTCGAATGATATACCAACAACACGTATAACGGCTACTGAGTATGCCGAATTAGCTGACTGCGATATGTCAACAGCTTATATAGCTCTTCAAAGTGCTTCTAAAAAATTATATCAACGTTCTATTACGTTTTATGAACCAGCTTATAATCGCAAAGGTAAAGCCCTCTCTTCAACAGAGATTAAAATGAGATGGGTTGGACAAGTACATTATCAAAAAGATGAAGGATGGGTAGAACTTTATTGGTGGCCAAAATTAGTACCGTATTTAACAAACATCAAAAAGCAATTTACCAGCTATCATCTTAAACAAGTTTCAGCTCTGCGTTCTATTTATTCATGGCGTTTACTAGAATTATTAACACGCTTTCAAACTTCAGGTACCGCAAAATACACAATCGAAGATTTTTGTACTTCAATGGATTGCACAGAAAAACAACGTCAAAATTTTAATAACATTAAACGTCGTATTATCGAGCCTGCCGTTACAGAACTCACTCAAAAAGATGGATGGAAAATTGAGTGGACTCCCATAAAAACCGGTAGGAAAGTCACAACAATCGAATTTAAATTTGAAAAAGATCCGCAAGGGAAATTATTTTAATTTCTAAAGTTTAATCGTTCGTACTAGCTCAAAATTGATTAGTTCATAGCGACCAAAGCTCATTTTTCACCTCTAAAATGATCTACTGAATTCATTTTTAGAGAGTGGGTAGCTCAAAATCAAGCGCTTTTTTGAGCGAGCGCGCAACAAGGGTTGAGCTACCGTAGTACAGATTCTGAAAATTGAATCTAGGATTTCTGGGCTCTTCCGACGAATCCCTTCTTAATTCTTATCTGAGAAGAAAAATCGGTCATTTCATTCCGTTCTATCAAACTTACGTAAATATTCTCATTTCTGATTACATCTACTGTTGATTTCCTGCTTCTTCGAGGCTGGTTTCACCAAAGTCACAAGACATTGGCCAGAGCCTTCCTCTCCACAGGCT
>NZ_BAABIZ010000055.1:0-4263 GCF_039543045.1 Bartonella jaculi | reverse complement strand
AAGCAGCCATTGGCACAAGTGTTCAAACGGCTCTTGAGGGTGGCTCTTTTGATAAGAACCTGATTGCAAACCTGCGCACAGCCCTGTCTGATACGGTTGGCAAGACGTTGGCGGAAGAGATCGGCACCGCCAAGGCTGAAGGGAAAATAGACACGGTCACCCAGATTGTTGCTCATGCAGGACTTGGCTGTCTCAAAGGCGCTGTTGCGAGTGGCGCTTGCTCTGCCGGTGCTATCGGCGGGGCTGTGGGTGAAGCCACTGCTATGCTCCAGTTTAAACTGTGGTCTAAAAATTTAATACAAAAAGAAATAGCAGCATTGGATGGTCGTATTCCAACGGCAGAAGAACAAGCGCGTATAAATGCAAAGATTGAAGCACAGTTTGCTGACTTTAGCGATCGTGCCATTGATGTCGCACGGGTTACAGGGGGCTTTGCTGCTGCTCTTGCTGGTGGTGATGTCAATACTGGCGCGGATGCCGCTGGTAATGCCGCGGAGAATAATTTTCTTCCTGTGGTAGCAGCATTAGCAGCATTCATTGTGTCGCTTACACCAGAAGAGTTGGCAGCTCTGTCTCTTTTTATGGCTGGTGGAGCAACTGTTGTTGGATCCTCTAGCAATGGGATGGCTATAACGGATTTCCTTGGCTATTTGTTTGCATCGAAAAATGCAGAAGAAGACAGCGAAAAAACAGACAAAAGTACCAAAGAAGAAAAAAATAAAGCTTCTCAGAAGGAAAGTAAAAATAAGAAAAAAAACGGAAACAATAAAGAACCACAAAACAATAATGATGGAAAGGGTAACATACTTGAACAAGTCAGGAAGCATCATGATAAAAAACGCGATGAAAAAAAACGAGAATTAAAGGATGAAGGATGCATAGTATGCGAGTCAGAAATAGTATTCAAAACTAAGACGGATAAGGGTACAGTAAGATCTCGTGCGGATATTGTTTATATAAAAGATGGTAAAATAATGATTGGCGAAGCAAAAACGGGAAAAGCTGATTTAAGTGAAAACCAAACAATTTTGAAAGAAGCCTTTAAAAAAGGAAATGGTGAGTCCACAAAAGGAAAATTTATAAAATTTTTTAAAGAGAACAAAGAGTTCTTAGAGAAATATCAAGAATCGTTCAAAGATTTTAAAGGAAGTGATAAAGAATTAAACGAGGCTAGTAAAAAATGGGTTACAGAACAATTGAATAATAAGTTAGACAAAACCGACGTTGACATTTTTCGTTTTCCAGGGCTTTTTGAATGAAAGTGAATAGTGATGCAGACCAAAAACGTAACAGAGATTTTAAGAGATCTTGGCTGTGAGACATAAGACCAGCTATTATCTACAGTTGTAGAACAGTATTAGCGTGAATAAGCTGCGACTTATGGAGGATAATCTATGAACTTTGCATTTAAAAAAAGGTCCCGTCCCGATATTATTTATATAGAAGAGGGCGTATTGAAAGTTATCGAAATAAAAACTGGTAATTCTAGATTAACAGAATGTCAAAAAAAGTTTGAAATAGCTTATAAAACAGGAGATGCAAAACCTTTTGGAAAAATTATGAAACGATATCTCGAGGAAAATAAAGAGCAGCTTAATAAATACCAAGAAGATCTCAAAAATTTTGAAGGAGATAAGGAACAGCTGAAAGAATTTAGAGATAATTGGAGTGAAAACCAAATAAACAGAGAGTGGAATAGAACAATCTTTTATAAAATCAAGCGTTACCCAGGACTTGGAGAAGAGTAAGATATTATGCAAACTAAAGATGCAACAGAAATTTTAAAAAGTCTAGGATGGGAGCCTTATCGTGATGAAGTGGGTGATACGTTTGCTTATTATTATCTCCCCGATCGTGTTGTGGACTTGAGTTATGGTGTAAAACATGAAAAGGGTAGTGAAAGATTTTGGCTATCCGCTAGTCTTACCACTGTTCCTTATTGTCTTGCTCGTGAATATGCTAGGGGTAAAAAATCGCGGTATGGATATATACTGTTTCCTGAAAGAGGTGGTTTCGGGATTACAGTACCGGAGCTGTTGGAAAGCCATGTTGAAGCAGCTTTAAACAATGTGATAATATGGGCACAAACACTAGATATTAAGAAAAAGTTACTCGAAGAAGCTACTGATCACTCTCTAGTTGCTAAAGCTCTGCTCGGGGATATGAAGGCTTTAAAGAGTTATAAGTTGACGCCAAAATTGGATGTACCAGAATTTTCTGATTATAAAACGACGACGTGGAATGAACGACTCCTTCTTTTTGCCCAAGCCTATAAAAATGGAGAGCTGAATGATATTATTGCATGCAAAAAGCTCAAAGGTCAGCAGATAAGCCTCAAAGCAGCAACCACCATCCTCAAAATCAATGGTTGGTGCGCAACTGAACCTGCGAACATGTGGTTATCTTTGCCTGATCGCTTCATTAAGTTTGATTTTGATTTTGGGTGTCTTAATGATAAGCAAAATTTCCATATTGAACTTGAGATGTCCACTGAAGAAATTTCCAGTGTTTGCCGCTACATTCACAAGAGTGGAAAATATGACTCCATATCTCCCACAAATATTTATTTGTCTTTTAATTCTCTTGGTAATGGTCTTGATATTTGTCTTGATACACTCACTAGGCAAGAGCTTATAAAAATTTCTGAGCGGGTGATACAATGGGCACGTGCTCAAGATTTAGAAGCAACGATGGAAAGCAAAACACACATACAAACTTATCGCTGTTATCCAGATATTCTCTGGCATTTCACTTGTTTGGCATTGACAGGAAAAATTGATGTCCTGAAATCCTATCAAAACTCTATTTCAGAGGGAAAAATTTCTGAACATTTACAAAGTCTTGATGAAGAATTAGAAACCTATATTAATCGTGCTATTGAGTTTGCTGAAGAACATCTGACCGTTTTAAAGGAGCGAGAGGCGGCAGATGCACGTATTGGTGTACAATCTTTGGCTTTTCTTAATACAGTTTCTGAAAAATTAAAAATGATGGGCTGGACAGTTTATCGAGATAAAAACTACGAGCGCAATGCTTATTTTATAAGCAAAGATCGTATTATCAATATAGTGTACAGCCTTGACATGGAAGGAGAAACACCTACTGTTGCATTGAAAGCTTCGCTTTCAACGCTTGGATTTTCCACTATTCATAGATACATTTCCCCCGATAAGCCTCAATATATAGCTCTCAAAGAAGCAGAAGAAATTTATACAGTTTCTGGTAATGAAACAGCTTCTGGTAATGAAGTTGATGAAGATAAACTGAAGCAGATCTGTGCGGATATTTTAGACTGGGCTGATCGGCAAAATGTGAATCAAATTATCTATGATTATGCAGACTTGTCAGCAAACAGTGAATTTGATCTTGTTCTGCGCCACTTTGTTGCACTTGTTTTGATTGGGGATGTTGAAAAGCTTAAATTTTATAAGAAAAGTTTTAGAGCAGGGAACCGTCTAGGTTTTGTGAAAGAAATCACGAAAGATATTATTGACGATATTTTTTGGTTTGCACGACGATATCGGTCTGGTTTTCCAAAGAATGTGCTGCTTTTGGCTCTTGAGTTACAAACAACACCTGTTGATTCAGTAGAGGAAGTGGATGAGACGGATGATAATGATGATGCTCTGACCATAGAGAGCACAGCTGTGCTTTTGAAAAGTTTAGGTTGGTCGGTCGAGAAAATTGATGGGGATGATCATCTGGCGAGTTATCAATTACCTGATCGCGAGGTACAAATTCTTTATAATGATGAAAGTGTGAAAGATTGTCCGCAATTTGATGTCGGATTTTTGGTTGTTACCGGCATTCTTGCCACTGCTTGCAAGGTGATTAATCCTACTTACTCTGAAGATTTAGAAGATCTGCAACTTAATTTTGAGGAGAAAGGGCTAGAAATTTTTGAAGTAGATGTAACTGCAGATTGTTTAACGCAGGCACTTGATGATGCATTAGAATGGGCGGTGCAAGCCATTGATCTTCATGAAGAGCTTCGTTCCCAATACGGTATGCCACCTTGGAAAAAGAGCAAAATCAATGAAGCGCATTATGGCTTACTTCATATTGGCGCTCTTGCTTTGTTGGGTGATGTTGAGACCTTACAATCTTATCAGAAAAGTTTTGCGGCAGGTGATCCTCTAGGCTTTGACGAGAGCATCAACAAAACCCACCTTGAACGTGCAGTAGCTTTAGCTCAAGAAGTCGCAAAGGTAAAGCAACTGAGCTACGCTTTGATTGAACAAGTGTCAGAAAAGCTTGACAACC
>NZ_BAABIZ010000054.1:0-4331 GCF_039543045.1 Bartonella jaculi | reverse complement strand
CTTCAACCATTGGCGCTTGAGGTTGAGTTTCATAAAATTTGACAAGTGCTTCACGGGATTGCTTTAATTGTTCTTCAGCACGTTGCTGTTCTATACTAGGGACTGTAATCTCTGAAGGCTGTTCAACGGGCTCTGCAACCGGCTCTGAAGACGTCACATCATCGCTTTCAACCACCCCTATATCATGATCGTTCTCAAAAGAGCCATCATCATCAAAAACAGCTGGTTCTACTCTATAATCTTCATTCATTCCTTCAGTCATTTGTGCATTCATTCTTTCACCTCTCTCAAATGCTTCTTCCTCTATAACTTGCTGCTCGCTCCCGCATGATTTGATTATGCGTTTGTTCGTTGAGAATACGTTGCCGTTCAAGTTCATGGCGTTGCTGCATCATTTCCGCTTCTAATTCTGCTCTCTTTTGACGCATGAACAGATCAATCTGCTTTTGTTGCAAATCCATCTGCTGCATCTGGGCTTTGGCGGCAATATCCTGCTGCTTTTCTTGCAACTTCATTTCCTGCTCTGGATTCATCTGTTGCTGGGCTTGTTGCGCCATTTGCTGCTGCTGTTGAAACTTCTCACTCACACGATTAAGCAATGACGCTGGCAATGGTGAGTAACGAAGCAAGTCAAGCATGATATCCGGTGTAATGGCGTTTTGAAGCAACGGTAACAGTTGTGTGATAATGCCAAAGGTGCGTTCTTTCTCATTCGGACTGGTCGGTGCATCATCAACCACAATATCATAATCAACACTCATCACTGCTTCACGCGTCAAAGGAATATATTGCGCATTCTCCTCTCCAGAAATCCGCACCAAACGACCATCAGACAAGTAATTCTGGATCAAGTGCAAAATAAGCTTACCTTGACGCTTGCGATACAAACGCAATCCATCAAACAAACAAGCAAGCAAGTTTAAACTGGATTGACGCCGTTGTGCCTCCAAAACCCCTGCTTGTGAAACTTCTCGTGTTCCTATGAACTCTGGTGATAATCCCGTAACCTGATTAATTGCTTCTTTTGCTTCATTAAACAATTGGAAAAAGCCCGTAGGAAACTGAGAGACCGGTTTTGGCTGTATCTTGCCACCTGTAAGAGCTCCATTTTTTAAAACCGTAATACTGTCTGCTCTGCTCCAACTTTTTACGGCTTCTCGCTCGTCTTCAAAGGCGCCCCTCTCTGCCATTATCCCGCCCTTGGACTGGCTATTAAGAATATGCATCACTTGACTAAAGTACTTATTTGCCCATCGTTGTGGGTCTTTTGTAGGACGTACAACCCCATAAAATTGACGCTCTATCTTGTCAAAATAACCCGTTACACACTCCCAACCCAATTGACCAGTAGGAACCATAGGTTGATCAGGTTCAAGCAAAACTTTCCTGCCTAAAAAAGCACGTTTAACAACCTTTTTATTAAAAGCCGCTCCTTGTATCTCGGGCATCATACATTGGAGTTGCTTAAATTCCTTCTCGCTATAATCACAAAGTTCTCCCGTTGATAAATCAGGTGCCTTGTAATATCTCTCGCTTTCAAACCAACGACATTCAACAAGCGTAACCATCCGGCGACCATTTTCAACATCAACGCTTCCATCATCACTGTAATAATCAAGATCATTGTGATGCCCCCCTTCATGAGTGCCCCCATCTCTTGCCCAATCTGCGCTCAGTTCACTCCAATGGGCTGTTGGAAACATCTGCTTAGCAACTTCCAAGGGCTTGCGATCTACATACCACATACGTTGTGCATCGGTTAAATTCGGTTGCACCGCTGCACTATCCCAAACCATCTTCAACGGATCTAAACGCGTAATAACCGGCTCCCCATCGAGGCTGTTCTCATAATCAAGCCGTGTATCGGTCCAGCCCATGCCACAGATGACAGCATCTTGGAAAGCATCGGAATCGGCATATTCCGCATGTGCCATATCGCGAAACCATTCTGCTGCACCGGTAAGCAATTCGCTTGGCAATGCTTTCCCTATTTGACGGGGAATAAACTGCACCTCGCGTTTATTATTGCGTTCAGCACCTACAACGGCATTCACAAGCGGGGCAATACGATTAAAGGTCATAACAGGGCGGCGTTGTTCTTTTAACGCCGCTAAATCTGCATCATTCCATTGATCCCCATTGTAAAAACGAAAATCTTCACGCGCTTGCTCACGCCATTTGTTCACATGCTCAACATCTTCTTTATACCAGCTGATAAGTTTGCGAAACAAACCTTCTGTCGACAAATCTGAAATCTTTCTATCTTTGTCTAAATGCTCTTCATCATGCATCATTCTGCCATCCATGACGTACTCTCATAAGCTTCTCTACCGCTATAAGCTGGTCTCTTATACCGTTGTTGAGGCTGTTCATAACCTACACACATTAAGCCAAAGGCATCTGCTGCATGACTCGACCAATCATGCTCTGCTCCCAAGCCTATATTCCGCTTCTCGTCCCATTTCTCATGATACCAGTTCAGTGCTTTGCGACCTGCTACTGTGGTTTCCTCGTTAAACCAAACAGAAGGCAAGATACGTCGCACTGCCTCTATCCGCATTTTGACTGCACCTGCCCCTTGATTGGGAATGACTTGCGTTTCAAAACCCGCATCGTTTAAAGCACTCTCAAAACTCACATTATGCACACGGTCTCTGGTTGCACCATCATGGGGTAAAACCATCAATGCCTTCTCATAACCATTTTGACGCAACCAACCGATATGTTCGGATAACGGTTGCCCTTGTGCTTCGTAATAATCCAGCACTCTGATTTCTCTGCCTACAAATTGCGCTATCCAAATTGCTGTTGCATCTGCCTTAGCTCCTGTTCCCCCAATATCCCAAAAGGCGCGTATCTGCATTAAAGGGTCACGTGCAACACGCCCTATCCGCCCCTCTTGCTCGGCTGCTAACATTTCCTTTTGATAGTAAGCCCCTTGAACCGCTGTTAAATAAGCCCCTTCCCATATATGCTTATAAGTCTCGGGGCGGTTTCTCAAATCATCAAGACGCGCTTCATTCAAGATCTTAGGAAACTTCGGATTGTCTGTTCAAGATATTGATTTATAATGATAATTTAGCGTTATTCATATTGAATGAGAGTCCCGAATATCGTAGGATTCTCTCATTTCAAAGCTGTTTATCTTTAATCAATCAAAACTACTCATTTGCACATAACAAGTGGGATGAGTGTGGGGATCAAATTTGTAGAAGAAAGGAGTAAAAAATGGCTCTTATGAACCGTCTTAATGCAAGATCTGTCGCAACATTGGGGGCTGGCAAATATAATGATGGTGCTGGCTTGTTACTTCATAAGCGTAAAGATGGAGGTGCTCAATGGATTTATCGTTATACCATTCATGGGCGCCGTCGTGAAATGGGCTTGGGGGCGTTGCGAAATGTTTCTTTAAAAAAAGCCCGTGAATGTGCAAATCAATGGCGTTCTGTTTTGCATGAGGGGCGTGATCCCATTAAAGAACGTGAGAAACAAAAGCGTGAGGCAATAAGTAATCTCCATTACCTAAAAGACATTGCCTTAGATGCTTTTGAAAGTCGTAAAGCTGAACTCAAGAATGATGGTAAAGATGGAGATTGGTTTTTACCTTTACGCCTTCATATTCTCCCTAAATTAGGTTGTCTGCCGGTTTCTGAGATTACACAAACTGAGATACGCAACACTATTGCCCCTATCTGGCATACAAAAGCTGTTACAGCGCGTAGAGCTCTCATTCGTCTCAATATGTGTCTCAAACATGCGGCTGCTTTGGGTTTGGATGTTGATTTACAAGCAGTAACAAAAGCACAAGCTCTCTTAGGAAAACAACGTCATAAAATCAAAAACTTACCTGCAATGGATTGGAAAGATGTTCCCGCTTTTTATAAAACGCTTTGCCAAACAACAAACCCCACACAACTGGCTTTGCGTTTGCTTATCCTTACAGGGGTTCGTACCAATCCCTTGCGTCATATTCGTGAAGATCAGATTGATGGAGATATATGGACAATTCCTGCTGAGAATATGAAAGGAAAACGCGATGCGACAACAGAATTTCGCGTCCCCTTATCATCAGAGGCAATGAAAGTGATAGAACAAGCCCGTTGTATCTCTAAAAGTAATTTCATCTTTTCTTTTTCTAGTCGGGCTCCTATTTCACCTATGGTTATGTCAAAATATATGAGAAAAATTGGACTTGAATCCTGCCCCCATGGATTTCGCTCTAGTTTACGCAATTGGCTTGCTGAAACAACCGATGCCCCCTATGAGGTCGCTGAAACCATTTTAAGTCATACGGTCGGAGGGCAAGTAGAGCGTGCCTATCGTCGTACTGA
>NZ_BAABIZ010000053.1:0-4756 GCF_039543045.1 Bartonella jaculi | reverse complement strand
AATAGAATATATTTTGAAGGTATTTTGAGGGTTTGAGAAACCTTCAAAACCTATAAGCAAAATGAATATACATAACTCTCTTTAAATAAAGCTTTTAAAAAGGATAAATCTATCATTTGAGATTACGGTATAATCTTTTAGAGGCAATCCGAATAAATCTTATCTTGTTTAAGAGGGGATTTCTTATAAGTCTTAAAGCAATCCAAAGTAGAGTGTTTAAAAGTGCAAATGATTTCTTTTTAGAATAACACATATAAACACTCCTTTTAAGATTGTATCTAATAAACTTACAAAAGAGGTATAGCTATATTCTATACCCCTTATGAGATTAGCATGCCCATTATGTGAGCATGCTTTATACGCTTATTCAGTTTCTCTAATTTCTAATTTTGGTAAGTTTTTAACGATTTTCATTGTTTCTAAACTTACAGTAATAACCCTTTGAAACAATTCTAATGGATAAGCAGGGTTACCAACCGTTTCAATAGCATAGTGATTAGCATCATTCACAATACCACTCTTTTTATCAGTCTTAACACATTGACGACCCATAACCCATTCAAGAGCGGGCTTGCCATTGACGATATACTCATAAGCTTCAAGAGGAATGTCTGTTATTGTGATATTGCTGTTGTAAATAACAGTGGTTTTATCCTTTTCCTTACTATTTTTAATTTTTGCGAATTTCATTTCTGTAACGTAGTAAAATTTTTCGGGATTAGAAATATCAGTCTGTTTTGGATTGCCTTTTTTAAATGAGACTGGATAAGGTGCTATGCTTTCATAATTTACATGTAAATGACCCAGTTCACGCCCTGCTGTAACAAATTTCCAAAAGTCCTCAGCTGTCTTTACGCAAGGGATACGAGGCAATTCTTTACATAAATTATGAGCATAACGGGCGCGATAATCTTCCGAATGTAATAATCCATAAACATAATAAAAGATATCTTCTTTTGTTATGGTCTCATTAGGATAAGTAGACTGAAATTTCTTTAAACCCGCATCTGTAATACCATCACGAACTTTCTTTTTTGCACCTGGAGTAAATAAGCTATGGTTATGATGTTTCTTATCTTCACAATGAAACATAAGCGGATAACATCTTGTTTTTTCTAATGTATCATAGGTAATGGGTTTATTACTCATGAGACAAGAGAAACTTGAGTTACTACCACTACCTGAAACACAAATACCAAGATTATGTGAAATATCTGGATTAAAAAATTTATGTGTTTGCCCTATCCGTTCATTAAGGAATGATGATGCATAATGCCATGCTATCATAAACGGTCGATAAAGAATAGGAACCTTTAAATGTGCTTCAAATGTTGCATTTATATCTTGCTTTAGTTTAGATATAAGAGCATCCGACCAACTAATTTTTGTAGCATCATAATCAATAATCTTTTTCACAGATACATAAGATTTTTTAGAAACGAGTTTCCTCTGTATATTAAAAAAATCAATTGTTTTTTGAATGGATGCATCTAATTTTTCACATGAGAAATTGTAAACCCAAGCATCTCGATTTGATAATACACCAGGTGACATTATCTCAAAAAGTTTAGCGTCTGCTAAAATATTTTTATTTCCCATTGAAATAAATTGATCAAAATCTGCATTTCTTTTCTTGATCCAATCATATTTTTCATTAGGGCTAATCGGAATAAATTTTTTAGATTGCACTATCTTTTTTACACTTCTCAATGTACGTAATCTTTCTAATTTTTCTTTGGTAGAAAGATTATTACCAATATCATGATAGTAAATCTTACATGGCTGTTTCTCATATGGATTGCGTACAAAAATAGTTATCGCTATTCCATTCATGCAACCAGATTTAAAGACGTTTTCTCCTTCTTTTGCTATATCTTTTGATTTCATATTTTTTCGAATATCACCACGAAGATTAATGATATAAATAGAAGAATATTCACTCTGTAAGCAATTCCGCATACCGTCAGCAAATGTTTTATCAATCCATCCATTTCCAGAAACATAAGCTACAACACCGCCTTGTGAACTTAAACGATTACTTGCCCAACGAATTGCTCTAATATAGCTATCATAGAGGCCTCTTTTTAGTTTTGCTTGAGATCTTGATGCATATGTATTTTTGATGCTTTCATTAAGCGTATCATAACGTACATTTGGATTATTATCATTGGCACTTTTTTGACCAACTGAATAAGGAGGGTTGCCAACAATAACTTGGATATCTGCTTCCTGCTGTTTTTTGCACCGTTCCGAATTTTCAAACATATAGTGTGTGAAGAAATCTTTCTCCTCAAGCATCAGAAATGTATCAGTTAAACAAATCCCTTCAAAAGGGATATAATCTCCTTTCATAAGACTATGATAGGTCGATTCAATGTTAATGGCTGCTATGTAATAAGCCAGTAAAACAATTTCGTTGGCTTTGATTTCATTTCGGAACTTATATTCCATATCCTCTGATTTGATCAGTCCAGATTGTAAAAGCCGTGTGATAAAGGTCCCAGTTCCAGTAAAAGGGTCGAGGATAGAGACGCCTCGAGAACTCAAACTTTGTCCAAACTCTTGCTCTAAAACATCATTGACGGAATGTAAGATAAAATCGACTATTTCAATAGGCGTATAAACAATCCCAAGTTTATCTGTTGTCTTTTTGAATGCCTTGGTAAAAAAATCTTCGTAAAGTTGAGTAATAAGGTTTTGTTTTGCACGCGTTTCAATGATACCTTCTGTATCCTCCCTTACACTTTGATAAAATTTATCAAGATCTTTGGCTTCTTCTTTGATATTCATCTTATCAAGTTCAGCTAAGATCTTTTCCATAGCCTGTGAGATAGCATTTTTACTCACAAACTCATTGCCATCAAACAAAGATTCAAAAATAGGACGTGTCACAAGGTGTTGCGCCAACATCTCAAGTGCATCTTCTTGTTCGATACTGTCATTTAAACCGTTCTTTAATTCTTTGTGAAAAACATGAAAGGCGCGATAAGCTTCACTCTTTTTATCAGCGAGTATGCTTTTAAGACGGATAATATGATTTTGTGCAATTGCAGCAACATTACCTGCCCATTTTTCCCATTGATTAGACTCTCCACATTTTCTGACAATGATTGGCTTAATAGCACGCGATAATTCATCGATATAAAAATCGAATTCTTCTTGTCCTCCAACCCTATGAGAACTTTCACTTACTACTGAGCCAATATGAAGCCCAGCACTTTCAGATTTTGCGTGGAAGGATAGTTCGTCAACAACTGCGGTCATTGCTTGTAAAGCAGGGTCAAAAGTTACCCCTACAATCTCAAATAGATGACGAACATCTTGGTCTAGCTCTAAAGCTTTCATTTTACTTTTAAAGTTGTCATCATGAGCACGCAACGCATTGAGAACTTGCCAGATGACATCATACTTTTTATTGTTTTCTAAAGCCTGTTGTGGTGGAATATTGAAGGGAATACCAACGGGTAAAATAATATAGCCTGTTGTTTTACCTTCTGCGCGACGCATTACACGCCCCACAGCCTGTATCACATCTACGTGACTTTTGCGCGGGTGTAAAAACATAACCGCATCAAGAGCAGGAACATCAACACCTTCAGAAAGGCATCTAACATTGCTGAGCACACGGCAGTTATTCTCATCTGTATCTTCTTTAAGCCAATCAAGCAATTTATTACGGTCTTTACCATTAAAAGTCCCATCAATGTGCTTAACATCAAAGATAAGAGATGTCTTACTTTCGGGAACAAATTTATGATATTCATCAATAGCATCATTAAAAATCTCACTAACTCGTTCAGATGTCTTGATATCCCTACAGAAAGCCAGAGAACGACGCATAGGCTTTATGTCGTTATCCTCATCATCTTTCTTTTCTATTTGAGAAAGTGCTTTGTAGCAGCCAATCATTTTGGTTGTATCATCAAGAATAAGTTCGGAATTTTTATCTTTAAGACGTTTCTGAATTGTTGCGTTGATAATTGCTTCATCAACAGCTAAAACAATAACTTTATAAGGGGTTAACAGTTTATTTTGTAGAGCTTTTGAAAAAGTATAGGTGTAAAGATTTTTCCCATAGAGGGCTTCATCATCCATAGAAGCCAGCACGGCATCGGATACGTCAGCCTTTTTTTTCAGCTTATCGGTAAAGATCTTAGGCGTTGCTGTCATGTAGAGGCGTTTTTTACCTTGAATGATGCTGTTGTCGTGAACCTTGACAAACTCAGATTCATGCTTGTCTGTTCCTAATACAACCCCCGTTGTCCTATGGGCTTCATCACAAATGATCAGATCAAATTCGGGTAAATCATATTCCTTTTGCGCATCGGAAATCACTTGAATGGAATGATAGGTCGAAAAGACCGCGGTCATCACATCAAGAGAGGTCTTATTGGCTTTACGGGCAAGTTCTTTTGCATCCGTGGTAGCCGGCAAGACAAGATCTGATGCATCAAGACCAGATTCATCATCATGTTTACTTTTACGACGCTTGCCTACTTGTGTATCCGAACACACGGCAAAAGAACGCAAGGGGATTTCTGTATCAATGGTCCATTCACGGATTGTTTGTGACATCAAAGCAAGAGAAGGTACCAGAAACAATACACGCTTGCCTTTTCCAGCTATTTGTTCTGCTATCTTAAGACTGGTGAAAGTTTTTCCCGTTCCACATGCCATAATAAGCTTGCCACGGTCTGCTTCTTGCAAACCTTCACAAACTCTCTCAAGCGCTTCTATCTGATGATCTAAAAGCTTT
>NZ_BAABIZ010000052.1:0-4973 GCF_039543045.1 Bartonella jaculi | reverse complement strand
CAGTATCCTCGTTAAGCAAGAAGAAGAGGTGGCTTTAAGTCGCAATATCCGTGCAGGGGGAACAGGTCTTATCACTATTGGTAAGGGTACCGGTGGCACTGAAATCAGTATTTTAAACAAAGACAGCGGGAAGCGGAAACTTTCCGGTCTTATGGGTGGGGATCTCGGTAAAGATTCAGACGAAGCGGTGAGTGGTTCCCAGATACATACACTGGGTGGTAATATAGCTGCTTTTTTTGGTGGTGGTGCTGACTTTGGAAATGGAAACTGGGGCGGTCCTACTTTTAAAATTAAAACTGTTAAAGAAGATGGCACCGAAGGTGAGGAAACTCATCATAATGTAGCGGATGCTTTGAGTGGTATTGGTACTTCTATCAAGAATGTTAAAAATGATATTACCAAAGAAATTACTGATGCAAAAGGTGACTCTTTGAACTGGAGCAAAGAGAAGGATGCCTTTGTAGCGCAGCATGGAGAGGATAACGGCAGCAGCAAGATAACGTCACTTGCGAATGGGGACATTAGTACTGATTCAAGTGATGCCGTAGCAGGTAATCAGCTTCACACCTTGGGAAGCAGTGTTGCCAAGTCTTTAGGTGGTAATGCTAGCTATGAGAATGGCGCATGGACAGCACCTACATTCACGGTTAAGAGCTTTAATTCTGAGGGTGGTGTTTCTGACTCTACCTATGGCAATGTAGCTTCTGCTTTTGAAGGTGTTGGTACTTCTTTCACGAATGTTAAGAATGAAATTACAAATGTTAAGAATGAAATAGATAAGAAAATCACGGATGTTACTGAAAGGGTTCAAGGTGATGCATTATTGTGGAGCAATAATGATAATGCGTTTGTAGCGACGCATGGGAAAGATAATGGGAAAGCTAATAGCAAGATTAAGTATCTTGCAGCTGGAGCTGTCAGTGAAACTTCAACAGATGCCATAAATGGCTCACAGCTTCATACTCTAGGTAATGAAGTTGCGAAGTTTTTTGGCGGTGATGCTAAGTATGAGAATGGTCAATGGACAGCTCCAAGCTTCAAGGTTACAACAGTCAAAGAAGATGGCAACTCTGGAGAGACGAAGTATAATACTGTAGCGGAAGCTTTGGCGGGCGTTGGCACTTCCCTCACAAATGTAAAAAAAGAGATTACCAATGAAATTACCAATGTAAAAGGAGATAGCCTTGTTAAGAAAGATGCAGATACAAATCTTATCACTATTGGTAAAGAAGTAGAAGGCAGTGAAATCAACATAGCCAACAAGAATAAAGGGGATAGAACTCTTTCTGGTGTGAAGGAAGCGACACAGGACAATGAAGCTGTTAACAAAGGCCAGCTTGATAAAGGCTTGAAAGATCTTTCGAACAGTCTTCAGTCTGATGAATCAGCAGTTGTTCATTACGATAAAACAGGTGACGAAAATGGCAGTATTAATTACACAAGTGTGACTTTGGGTGGTAAAGATAAGGCAGCTGTAGGTCTCCATAATGTTGCCGATGGTCAGATTGCCAAGGGTTCACATGATGCCATCACGGGTGGACAGGTTAACAAAATCGGTGAGGATGTTGCCAAGTTCTTAGGTGGTGATGCTGCATTTAAAGAAAGTTCTTTTACAGCTCCGACTTATAAAATTTCTACTATTACTGACGATGGTACAGTAACGACTAGTTCATATAACGATGTTGGTAGTGCGTTTGCTGGTCTTGATGCGAGTGTCAAGAATGTGAATACTCATCTAACGAATGAGGTCAAAAATTTTAATGAAAAACTAACGAATATTACGCAAGAAGTTCAAGGTGATGCTTTGTTGTGGAGCAATAATGATAATGCGTTTGTAGCGACGCATGGGAAAGAAGAAGCAGAAAAAGCGAATAGCAAAATTACGTCACTTGCAAATGGAGTGGTTTCTGACAGTTCAATGGATGCTGTGAATGGCTCTCAACTTTATGGCTTAGGTAGCGGTATTGCTAATTCTTTAGGTGGTGGTGCTGGGTATGATGATGGCGCTTGGACTGCTCCTACATTCAAGGTTACGACTGTCAATGATAATGGCAAAACAGAAGATAAAGACTATAATGATGTAGCGGAAGCCTTTACGGGTGTAGGGAGTTCATTCACGAATGTAGTGAATAAAATAGATAAGAAAATCACGGATGTTACTGAAAAAGTCCAAGGTGACGCCTTATTGTGGAGTGATTCTGAAGGTACCTTTGTAGCGCAGCATGGAAAAGAAGAAACCGGAAAAACGAATAGCAAGATTAAATATCTTGCGAATGGAGACATTACTTCTGCCTCCACGGATGCGGTCAATGGATCTCAGCTTCATACCTTGGGCAGCGATGTTGCGAAGTCTTTAGGCGGGAATGCTAAGTATGATGGTGGTGCTTGGACCGCTCCTACATTTAAGGTTACGACTGTCAATGAAGGTGGTAATACAGAAGATAAAAACTATAATGATGTAGCATCTGCTTTTGCTGGAGTTGGTAGCTCCTTCAAAAATGTGAATACTTCTATCACGAATGTTCGTAAAGAGATTAAAAATGAGATTACCAAAGTTGTTGATGATAGTCTTGTTAAGCAGGATAAAACAACGAATCTTATCAGCATTGGTGCGGATACAGAAGGCACAGTAATTAATATTGCAAATAAAAGCGGTGTGAATCGAGTGATTTCTGGTGTAGGAGATGCAAAAGATAATAATGATGCTGTTAACAAGGGTCAGCTCGAAAAAAGTTTAAAAGATTTTTCTGATAATCTTCAGTCTGATGATTCGGCTGTTGTTCATTATGATAAAACAGATGATGAAAATAGCACTATTAATTATAAAAGTGTAACTTTTGGTAAAGGTCAGAATTCTGCCCCTGTTGCACTTCATAACGTAGCCGATGGTAGTATTGCCAAGGATTCACATGATGCAATTAATGGTAGCCAGATTAATGCGATTTCTCAAAATATTGCGAAATACTTAGGTGGTGATACAACATTTAATAATGGTATTTTCACAGGACTAGCCTATAAATTATCTAAGATTTCTGAAGATGGCGCTGCAGAAGAAATGAGCTATGATAATGTTGGGAGTGCGTTTGAGGGTCTTAATACAAATATCAAGAATGTAAATCAACGTATTAAGGAAGTATCTCAAGGTGTTGCGCAAGATTCTTTGTCATGGAACAATGATGCGCAGGCTTTTGTGGCGCAGCATGGAGAGAATAAAGTCAACAGCAAGATCACGTCTCTTCAGAATGGAGACATTTCTGCTAGCTCAACAGATGCTGTAGCGGGCAATCAGCTTCATTCATTAGGCGATAAGGTTGCTACATATTTTGGTGGTAGCGCTAAGTATGAGAATGGCGCTTTGACTGTTCCTACATTCACGGTTAAGCTCTTCAAAGAAGATGGCAGTGCAACTGATGAGACTTATAATAATGTAGCAGCAGCCTTTGAGGGGGTAGGTACTTCTTTCAAGAATATTCACAATGAGATTAACAAAGATATTGCCGATGCAAAAAGTGATTCTTTAAACTGGAGTGAAGAGGCAAATGCCTTTGTAGCGACGCATGGAGAAAAAGAAGGTAAAAAAGAAAATAGTAAGATTACCTCTCTTGCTGTTGGAGATATTTCCAAAGTTTCCACTGACGCAGTGACAGGTTCCCAGCTTTACTCCATGAGCAATACGTTAGCGACATATTTCGGCGGTGGAGCAGGTTATGATAAGGAAGGCAACTGGAGTGCTCCAAGCTTTAAGGTAAAGAAATTCGATGACACAGGCAAGGAAACAGAGCAAGAATATAAAACCGTTGCTGAAGCCTTTGAAGGTGTAAATCAATCTTTCACGAATATTCATAATGAAGTGAATGAGCAAATTAACCAAGTTGTAGGAGACAGTCTTGTTAAACAAGATAAGGGCTCACATGTTATATCGGTTGGTGGAGAAACGAACGGTACCAAAGTAAGTTTTGCCAACAGTGATGGTACAATGCGGACCCTTTCTGGTGTGAGTGCTGGTGAGCTTTCAGAGAAATCGACAGAAGTGGTAAATGGTTCTCAGCTTTATTCGATGAGCAATACGTTAGCGAGCTATTTTGGTGGCGGTACTGAATATAAGGAAGGGAAATGGATAACTCCAAGATTTAAAGTGAAGACAGTTAAAGAGGATGGTAAGTCTGAAGAGCAAGAGTATAAGAATGTTGCTGCTGCTTTTGAGGGAGTTGGTACTTCTATCACGAATGTCGAGAATAAAGTGACCAATGAGATAACCAACCAGATTAATCAACTTCAGTCAGAAGATTCAGCGGTTGTTCATTATGATAAGAATAAAGATGAAATAGATTATACGAGTGTCACTTTTGGTGGAAAGGGTAAGAACCCCACAGCTCTTCATAATGTTGCTGATGGCAAGATTGCCAGTGAATCGCATGATGCGGTTACAGGTGGTCAGCTTAATACCATCTCTCAAGATGTAGCCAAATTCTTAGGTGGTAGCGCAGCCTTTAAAGATGGTACTCTTACGCAGCCAACCTATGCATTATCTGAAGTTTCTAAAGAAGGTCAGATCACAGATAAGTCATTCACCGATGTTGGTTCAGCCTTTGCAGGACTTGATACAAATATCAAGAATGTGAATCAGCGGATTAAGGAAGTTTCAGAGGGAGTTGCACAGGATTCTTTAAATTGGAATGAGCAGGAAAAGGCTTTTGTGGCGCAGCATGGAAAAGAAAAAACGAATAGCAAGATTAAGTATCTTGCGAATGGAGATGTAAGTGAAAGTTCAACGGATGCTGTAGCAGGTAATCAACTTCATACATTGGGCACTGGGGTTGCCTCGTATTTTGGCGGTGATGCTAAATATGAGAATGGTCAATGGACAGCTCCTACATTCACGGTTAAGAGCGTTAAGGATGATGGTGAGACAGAAGATAAAGAGTATCATGATGTAGCTTCTGCTTTTGAAGGTGTTGGTACTTCTTTTAAGA
>NZ_BAABIZ010000051.1:0-5008 GCF_039543045.1 Bartonella jaculi | reverse complement strand
TATTCACGCGTCGTATTCTGGTTGATAGTACCGAAAGCAATTGGAGTGATAATGCGAACAACACTTGTGATGGTCAAGAGGTTCGTATTCAACAGATTAATCTGTTTGATTTAGAAAACAGTCAAATCGATTGGGGGGCTTATAAAGAAAGAGGACAAGCCGTCCTTAAAGAACAACCGAAAAAAAAGCTTTTAGATCATCAGATAGAAGCGCTTGAGAGAGTTTGTGAAGGTTTGCAAGAAGCAGACCGTGGCAAGCTTATTATGGCATGTGGGACAGGGAAAACTTTTACCAGTCTTAAGATAGCAGAAACCATAGCAGGAAAAGGCAAGCGTGTATTGTTTCTGGTACCTTCCCTTGCTTTGATGTCACAAACAATCCGTGAATGGACCATTGATACAGAAATCCCCTTGCGTTCCTTTGCCGTGTGTTCGGATACACAAGTGGGCAAGCGTCGTAAAAGTAAACATGATGATGAATCTGGTCTTGATGCTTCTGATCTTGTCTTACCGGCTACCACGGATGCAAAAGAACTTGCCCGTAAAGCCAATAAGACCTCTCTTGATGTGATGACCGTGGTCTTTTCGACCTATCATTCCATTCAAGTGATTTCCGATGCTCAAAAGGAATATGATTTACCCGAATTTGATCTAATCATTTGTGATGAAGCACACCGTACGACTGGGGTTGTATTGGGAACAGACAAGCATGAATCTGAATTTATCAAAGTTCACGATAATAGCATCATTCGGGGTAAAAAACGCCTCTACATGACAGCAACGCCTAAGATCTTTGCTGATAGTGCTAAAAAGCAAGCCCATGAGATGAATGGCATTTTAGCCTCTATGGACGATGAAGCGCTCTATGGGAAAAATCTTTACACCTACACATTCTCTAAAGCCGTTAATAATGAACTCTTAGTTCCTTATAAGATTATTGTTTTGGGTGTTAATGAAGAGGAAGTGAGTGAATCCATTCAACATCTGATGACCAATGATGATTATGAACTTATTCTTGATGATAAAACCAAGATCATAGGCTGTTATCAAGCCTTGAGTAAAATAGATCTAAAAGTTGATTTGAGGGATGACCCTAACCCTATGCGGCGGGCTTTGGCTTTTTGTAAAGACATAAAAACGTCTGAACGTATCCGTGATACATTCAACTCTCAAGAGATACAGAAAGAATTGTCTGGTATTCATAAGCTCTATAAAGATACCCCGCCTCTTCAGTGTACCTTTGCGCATATTGATGGAACACAAAGTGCCAAGAAACGTAACGAAGCTCTTGATTGGTTAAAGGAAGATGCGGGGGAAAATACTTGCCGTGTGCTCACCAATGTACGCTGTCTTTCTGAAGGTGTTGATGTTCCTGCTCTTGATGCGATTATGTTTTTACACCCGCGCAAAAGCCAAGTGGACGTGATACAGGCGGTGGGGCGTATCATGCGTCGCTCACCAGGCAAGAAGAGAGGTTATATCATTTTACCCGTTGGGATACCGGCTGGGATTTCTGCTGAAGAGGCTTTAAAATACAACAAGAGATACAGTGTTGTTTGGCAAGTGATCAATGCTTTGCTTTCTCATGATGAGAACTTTGAAGTAATCCTTAACCAGATGATTTTAGGTCAAGATGTCAGTCATACATTAGAGATTGCTGCCTTAAAGAGTATGACCACGGTTGAGAATGAAATCCATGTTTATGAGAAACCAGAAAGCACAGGGCTTGATATTGGAAAAGCAGCCTATGAACCAAAAAAATCCATTCATAGCGTAACAGGAAGATTACCCTTATATAAAGAATTTCCCAATGCCCTTAAAACCCTTTTGGCTAAGAAATTTACTCTTGCGGATTATTGGGGGATATGGGCTGGTAATGTTGCTGAGATTGCGCAAAACCATATTAATCATCTTCAAACAACTCTTTCTGATGAGACCAGTGAAGCCTATCATGCTTTTGAGAGCTTTCACACAGAACTAAAAAACAACTTAAACAGTGAAATCAAACAAGAGGAAGCGCTTGAGATGTTAGGACAACATCTTGTAACACGCCCCGTGTTTGAAGCCTTGTTTGATGGCAATGAATTTGTGCAAAACAATGCCATTTCGCAAGCTATGGAAAAGATCTTAGCTGAGTTGGATAAAACCAATATCAAGCAAATCTCTCAAGAGTTACAAGAGTTTTATGACAGTGTAAAATTCCGTGCCTCTGGAATTACTTCCCCCCAAGCAAGACAGAACCTTATTATCAAGCTTTATGAAGATTTTTTTACCAAGGCTTTTCCCCGTACGGTAGAAAAATTAGGGATTGTTTACACCCCCGTTGAGGTTGTAGATTTTATTATTCATTCTGTTGATGATGTCTTGCGCAATGAATTTGGAAAAAGTTTAGGATCACGTGGTGTTTCTATTCTTGACCCTTTTACGGGTACTGGTACCTTTATCACACGGTTGTTACAATCTAAACTGATAAAACCAGAGGACATGGAATATAAATACCGTTATGATATCCATGCCAATGAGATTGTTTTGCTGGCTTATTACATAGCAGCGATTAATATTGAAGCAACCTATCATAGCCTGATAAAAGGAGATTATATTCCCTTTAAGCATATTGGTTTAACCGATACGTTCCGGATGCTTGAAGAAAAAAGTCTGCTACAAAAATTATTTAAAGAAAACAGTGAATATTTAGAACATCAGAAAAATCTAAATATCGAAGTGATCTTTGGTAATCCTCCTTATTCAACAGGGCAAAAAAGTGCTAATGATAATGCAAAGAATACCCCTTATCCACTATTAGATGATCGTATTCGTGAGACTTATATAGCTCAATCGAAAGCAAAAAATATGCAAGCACTTTATGATAGTTATATTCGTGCTATCCGCTGGGCGAGTGATCGTATTGATAATGCGGGGGTAATCGGCTTTGTTTCTGGTTCGGGTTACGTAGAAAAGTCAACAATGGACGGTTTACGAAAATCTTTAACCCAAGAATTTACCAGTATTTATGTTCTCAATTTACGGGGGGATATTCGTAAAAATATCCTAAGCAATGGAAATGCCAAAGAAGGAGAGAATGTTTTTGGCAATGGAAGCATGACGGGTATTGCGGTGACGCTGTTTATCAAAAATCCCAATGTTTCTGGAGAGTGCAAAATTTACTATCATGATATTGGTCATAATCTCACGACAAAAGAAAAACTTACAGCTCTCGAGTATTTGGGTAGTGTTGGAGGTATTACGGATAAAAAGGGCTGGCAAATCATTACACCAGATAAACATAGCGATTGGCTTGGCCAACGTGATGATAGTTTCAAAACATTTTTAGCCATGGGGTATAAGACCATAGGTGATAAGAAAAGTCATAATAAAAAGCTTTTTGAGATTTATTCTTGTGGTGTAAAAACCAATCGTGACGCTTGGGCTTATAACTCAAGCTGTGAAGTTTTAGCTGAAAACATGAGTAATATGATTACTTTTTATAACAGCGAAGTAGAACGATTTAATAATACTTATCCACTTTCTGATCGCAAAACACGTATCAAAACTGTAGACAATTTTGTTAATGCGGATGAAAGAAAAGTTAGTTGGAGTCTTAATCTTAAAAAACATTTAATTAAAGGAAAATTGTTTGAGTTTGAAAATACATGCCTTATCCAAAGCTTATATCGTCCTTTTACACAACAATGGCTTTATTATAATCGTGCTTTTAATGAAATGGTTGCTCAAATTCCATGTATTTTTCCGATGGGTAAAGCAATTGAAAATAAAGTGATACAAATTACAGGAACCGGAACTCAATCAGGCTTTTATGTTTTAATGACTAAGGTTTTGCCTAATTTTCATACTGTGCATACTTGTCAATGCTTTCCAAGATACTTTTATGAAGATCCTATAGCCTTAAAATCTAAAGATAATAACCAATCCCATTTATTTACGAACTCTACAGAAGAAAGCAACAATACTGATTTACAACGGCGTGATGCCATTACTGATGAGGGATTAGCACATTTTAAAGCAGCTTATCCTAATGAAACTATAACAAAAGATGATCTATTCTATTATGTTTACGGGATTTTGCATTCAGAAGATTATCGTACTCGTTATGCTGATAATTTATGCAAAGAACTCCCTCGTATCCCTTGTGTAAAAAGCGTTGAAGATTTTTGGATGTTTGTTACAGCAGGTCGTGAATTGGGTCATTTGCATGTAAATTATGAAGATGTGAAACCTTATCCAGTGACCTTTAAAAAAGGCAATCCAAAACAGACTGATATCTCTAATCCAGAAAAGTTTTATTATGTAACTGAAATGAAATTCTTTGGAAATAGTAAGGAAAAGGATAAATCGACGGTTATTTATAATAGTAATATCACGATAACAGATATCCCTCTTGAAGCTTATGAGTATATTGTAAATGGCAAGCCTGCTCTTGAATGGGTTATGGGTCGTCAATGTGTTAAGACAGATAAAAAGAGCGGCATTGTGAATGATGCTAATCGTTATGCCGTTGAAACCATTGGTAACCCTGCTTATCCCTTAGAGTTGTTTCAAAGGGTTATTACGGTAAGTTTAGAAACAATGAAAATCGTTAAGAACCTACCAAAATTAGAAATGAGAGAAACTGAATAGACTTGCCATGCTCACATAATGGGCATGATAAACTCACAAGGGGTATAAGGTCTCATAACTATAGGTTTTATACCTCTTTTATAAATTGCTTACATACAATCTTAAAAGAAATAATTTATCATTGCGTTCTTCTAAAAAGAGAATATTTGCACTTTTAAACACTGTCATTTGGATTGCTTTAAGGTTTTTAAGAAATCCCATCTTAAAGTGAATACGCTTCTTTTGGATTGCCTTTAAGAGGTTATATCGTAATCTCAAATGATAGATTTATCCTTTTTAAAAGCTTTATTTAAAGAGAGTTATGTATATTCATTTTGCTTATAGGTTTTGAAGGTTTCTCAAACCCTCAAAATACCTTCAAAATATATTCTATT
>NZ_BAABIZ010000050.1:0-5031 GCF_039543045.1 Bartonella jaculi | reverse complement strand
CATTAGCAGTTAAAGAGGCATTACTATGGATATAAGAATTGCCAGAGATAAGAGCATCACAAATAACGGCATCATCGAATACACGCGATTCATCACAGATGTAAGCAGAACCACTTATTTTTGCATTGCCACCGACATGGGCATTATCACAAATGACGGCATCATCAGAAATATGGGCATGATCAGTGATACGAGCGTTATCATAAATTTGTGCATTGCCTTCAATAACCACGGCATTGCTAGCATGTGCATTGCCAGAAAGTTTTGCATTGTCCTTTAATGTCATCCCTTCAAAAATAGCATTGCCATAAATTTGTGCATTGCCATAAACGTCTACAAAAAAGCTTTTTACTTTTGCATTTCCGAAGACGCGTGCATTTTGAAAGACACGGGCTTTATTATACACCCAGCAATTACCATCATGTGATAGGTTATCTTCACTTTCAATATACCCCCCGAGGTCACCTTTTTTGACGTCACCAAAATCTCTTAAAGCTCTAATTCGCGTTAAGAAATGACCATCTATATATTCACAATCATCAATAAATTCGTATTTTTTTGCAGGCTCTTGTTTGTTAGCAGGTACAGTTTTATTAGCAATGGAGATAACGGGGGTGTTTTTTGAAATATTTGTCATATTTAGATCCTACATGATTTAGAGTTTTGAATTGACAACCTTATAAAGGCGCCGGGCGCTCAAAACACGGCATGTAGTCCGTTGTTACGCTTTCCCATAAAGGTATTGTATGGCGTAACTACACCCGACAAAATCACCATATATGCTAATCATAGCATAAAAGATAGTCAGTTTTTATAATAGGATTAGGTTTATCGCAACCTTTTCGCTACATGTTTAGTGTTTTGATCACTTGATTATTTATATAGCAAAATACGTATTTATTGTCAATTAATTTATACACTTTTTTGATATTTTTATGATTTTTTAAATGCATTGTGTGTATATATTTGTCATATGCTTATTAAGTGCTTCTTTTGTATTACATGCTGTTAAAGCTATATTATAGGCTTTCTTAAACGATTGTGCTATTTTTTGAATCTATACATTTATATATTTATAAACGCTCTCATCATGCGTATTTTTATCTTTATAACGTATCTTATTTTTTACTAAATGGTTTTTAAGATTGTTGTTAATTTCTTTTATAACACATTTGCAATTTAACAGCCTTTTATAGGAACTGTCTTTATAACCAATGCATTCATTTGCATTGTGATTATGAAAGCCTGCTTTTTTCACGCATTCACTATAGCTGTTATATTCTTTATAGCCACCGCATCATTTTTCATTTTCATAAGAGAAAGGATAAATAGGATAATTGCGATTTATAGTCTGTTATGAAAACCTCTAAAGAGAGATTGATAATTATAGAGATGAGCAAAATCCCTTTTAATAGACTTTTGTCATTTTTGTCAGTTTAGTCAGTTCTTTTTAGACCCTATAGTGTTTTTTTAAAATGAGAGAAAATTAAAAACATTATATTTCAATATGTTAGTATTTTAATGATACAACTTATATCGACAATACAACCATAAATTCAACTCATAATATATATTTGTCAGTTATCTGTCAGTAAATTGAACCGACAAAAGTAATCATTTTAGTGAATGATTAAACCACGTCTTTAGAAAACATGTGATCTTTTAAAGCCTTTCAAAAGATAGTTTATAATCATAGGACATGCTATCAAGATCATTATGGTTATCAGTTTTGAACGTTTTGAAGGTTTTGAAGGTTCTTCTTTATTGCTCTATTATATTTTTTAAAATAGAAAAATAAAAGTTGTTATATTTCAATATGTTAATTTTTATTAAATTTTGAAAAAACAACTTGTATTAACAATACATTCGTAAATTCAACTAATAGAATGTGTTTTGAAAGTATTTTGAAGGTGTTAGGAACTTTCAAAACCTATAAGCAAAATGAATATATATAACTCTCTTTAAACAAAGCTTTTGAAAGCTATAAAGCTATCATTTTAGATCACGGTATAATCTTTTAAAGGTAATTCAAATAACAGTGTTTAAAAAAGCACGCCTTATCTTTTAAATAACGCATATAAACACTCTTTTTAAAGATTGTATCTAATCAACTTAACAAGAGAGGTATAGATTATGGTTATAAGACTCTATACCCCTTGTGAGATTATTATGTCTTATAAATCTATTCAGTTTCTCTAATTTCTAATTTTGGTAAGTTCTTAACGATTTTCATTGTTTCTAAACTTACGGTAATAACCCTTTGAAACAATTCTAGAGGGTAGGCAGGATTATCAACTGTTTCAACGGCATAACGATTGGCATCATTCACAATACCACTTTTTTTATCGGTCTTAACACATTGACGCCCCATAACCCATTCAAGAGCAGGTTTGCCATTTACAATATACTCATAAGCTTCAAGAGGAATATCTGTTATGATGATGTTGCTGTTATAAATAACAGTCGATTTATCCTTTTCCTTGCTATTCTTAATTTTTGCGAATTTCATTTTATTCACGTAATAGAATTCTTTAGGATTAGAGATCTCTGTCTGTTTTGGATTGCCTTTTTTAAATGTGACTGGATAAGGTTCTACCGTTTCATAATTCACGTGCAAATGCCCCAGTTCACGTCCTGCTGTTACAAATTTCCAAAAATCTTCAGCACTCTTTACACAAGGGATACGAGGCAATTCTTTAGAGAGGTTATCGGCATAACAGGCACGGTAATCTTCCGAATGAAGTAAACCGTAAACATAATAAAATAGATCATCTTTAGTGATAGCTTCATTAGGATAAGCAGCTTTAAAATGTTCTACCCCCTCATCAGTAATGGCATCACGCCTCTGTAAACCAGCTGTTTTTGTTTCTTCGGAATTTGTAAATAAATGGGTTTGTTTTTTATTTTTATCTTTTGAAACTACGACATCTTCATAAACATATCTTGGAAAGCATTGACCTTTATCCACTACATCAAGATTAGGTAAACTTTTCGCCATAAGTACAGAAAAGCCTGATTGAGTTCCTTTACCTGTAATTTGGATTACCTTATTTTCAACCGCTTGCCCCATTGGGAATATACGCGGCATTTGTAAAACCATTTCATTGAAGATGCGATTATAATAGAGCCATTGTTGTGTAAAAGGACGATAAAGAGCTTGTGTAAGGCAAGATGCTTCAAATTCAAAAATCTTCTCTTTTACCAACTCTTGTTTAAGAGCACGACTCCAACTTATCTTTTTCTCATCTGAATTTACGAAATTATCTACAGCACTTTTACGTATCCTGCGATCAATACGTCCATAAGCATTATTAAAACGCTTCATTTCACTGTTATAGAAAGCAATCATGTTACTCATGTTTTTCGCTAAAACCTCACGACTGGAGTTATATGTCCATGCATCACGATTGGTTACAATTCCAAGTGAAAACGTTTCAAAGAGCTTTTTATCATGCCCTTTCTTATTGCCTATAGCTAAAAATGTCTCAAAACTGTTATCACGTTGACCAAGCCAATCACCATGTTTGTCTGGTGTAATTATTTGCCAGCCTTGTTCACGTGCAATACCACCAACGCTACTAAAATATTGAATTATTCCAAGTTTTTTTTCGGTAGAAAGACTATCCCCAATATCATGATAGTAAATCTTACAGAGTTGGCTATTGTTTGGATTATGTACAAAAATCGTTATAGCTATTCCATTTTGGCTTCCAGAACCAAAAATATTACCTCCTTCCTTTGATAGCTCTTTTGATTTTATATTTTTTCGAATATCACCACGAAGATTAATAATATAAATAGAAGAATATTCATTCTGTAAGCATTTTCGCATGCCATCAGCAAATGCTTTATCTATCCATCCATTTCCAGAAATATAAGCTACAACACCACCTTGCGAACTTAAGCGATTGCTTGCCCATCTAATTGCACGGATATAACTATCATAAAGATTTCGCATATTCACTGCTTTTGATTGAGCAGCATAAGTTTCACTGATACGATTATCTAATAGTGGATAAGGAGTATTTTTTGCATTGTCATTGGCACTTTTTTGCCCTGTTGAATAAGGAGGATTGCCAAAGATAACTTCGATATTTAGATTTTTCTGATGTTCTAAATATTCACTGTTTTCTTTAAATAGTTCTTGCAACAAATCTTTTCTTTCAAGCATTTGGAATGTATCAGTTAAACCAATATGCTTAAATGGGATATAATTCCCTTTCATAAGACCATGATAGGTTGCTTCGATATTAATGGCTGCTATGTAATAGGCTAGCAAGACAATCTCATTAGCATGGATATCATAACGGTATTTATATTCCATATCCTCTGGTTTTATCAGTTTAGATTGTAACAACCGTGTGATAAAGGTACCAGTACCTGTAAAAGGGTCGAGAATAGAGACACCACGTGACCCTAAACTTTTTCCAAATTCATTGCGCAAGACATCATCAACAGAATGAATAATAAAATCCACAACCTCAACGGGGGTATAAACAATGCCAAGCCTATCGGTGGTTTTCTTAAATGCCTTGGTAAAAAAATCTTCATAAAGTTTGATAATAAGGTTTTGTCTTGCTTGGGGGGTTGTAATCCCAGAGGCACGGAATTTGACGCTGTCATAAAACTCTTGTAATTCTTTCGATACTTGCTTGATATTGGTTTTATCCAACTCAGCTAAAATCTTTTCCATTGCTTGCGAAATAGCATTGTTTTGCACAAATTCATTGCCATCAAACAAAGCTTCAAACACGGGACGTGTCACAAGATGTTGCGCTAACATCTCAAGCGCTTCCTCTTGTTTGATTTCACTGTTTAAGTTGTTTTTTAGTTCTTGATAAAACCCATTAAAGGCGTGGAACGCTTCACTGCTTTCATCAGAAAGTATATCTTTAAGATGCGTAATATGGTTTTGAGCAATCTCAGCAACATTGCCAGCCCATATGCCCCAGTAATCGGCAAGGGTAAATTTCTTAGCAAGAAGTGTCTTAAGGGCATTGGGAAACTCTTTATAAAAAGGTAATCTTCCTG
>NZ_BAABIZ010000049.1:0-5095 GCF_039543045.1 Bartonella jaculi | reverse complement strand
CAGAGCAACCCCACACCGGCACGGATCACCCCCACACCAGCACGGATCACCCCCACACCGGCACAGATCAGCCCCACACCGGCACAGAGCACCCCCACACCGGCACAGATCAGCCCCACACCGGCACAGAGCACCCCCACACCGGCACAGAGCACCCCCACACCGGCACGGATCACCCCCACACCGGCACAGAGCACCCCCACACCGGCACGGATCAACCCCACACCAACACGGATCAACCCCACACCAGCACGGATCACCCCCACACCGGCACAGAGCACCCCCACACCGGCACGGATCACCCCCACACCGGCACAGATCAGCCCCACACCGGCACAGAGCACCCCCACACCGGCACGGATCACCCCCACACCGGCACAGAGCACCCCCACACCGGCACGGATCAACCCCACACCAGCACGGATCACCCCCACACCGGCACAGAGCACCCCCACACCGGCACGGATCACCCCCACACCGGCACAGAGCACCCCCACACCGGCACAGAGCAACCCCACACCGGCACAGAGCAACCCCACACCAGCACAGATCACCCCCACACCGGCACAGAGCACCCCCACACCGGCACAGAGCAACCCCACACCAACACGGATCACCCCCACACCGGCACAGAGCAACCCCACACCAGCACGGATCACCCCCACACCGGCACGGATCACCCCCACACCGGCACAGAGCAACCCCACACCGGCACGGATCACCCCCACACCAGCACGGATCACCCCCACACCGGCACAGAGCAACCCCACACCGGCACGGATCACCCCCACACCGGCACGAACCACCCCCACACCAACACGGATCACCCCCACACCGGCACAGAGCACCCCCACACCACAAATCAGGAACATATCTCAACAGAGCAGATTTTTTCCTCGACAAATCGTATCCTTGTCATCACCGAAGGAGAAATTGATGCCCTTTCGTTAGCGGCCTATGGATATCCGGCGGTTTCGGTACCGTTTGGTGGCGGCAGTGGAGGAAAACACAATTGGATTGAGAATGAATTTGACCATTTAGAAGCATTTGAGACCATTTTTTTAGCCACCGATATGGACAAGGCTGGTGAAGAAGCGGCACGTGAAATTGCCAGCAGGCTTGGTCGTCATCGTTGTTACCGTGTCCGTTTGCCCAAAAAGGACGCCAACGACTGCTTAACCGCTGGTGTTGATATCGCCACCATAAAAGCGGCCTTTTCCTGCGCAAAAAGCTTTGCGCCAGAAGGATTACGGCGTGCCTCAGACTATAAAGAACAAGTGATAGGACTATTTTGGCCAGCGCCTGAACAGCATCTTGGTTACACGGTTCCCTATCCGAAACTCAACGGCAAGCTTTATTTTCGTCGGGCGGAATTAACGCTATGGAGCGGAGCGAGTGGTGCCGGAAAGAGCCAACTGTTATCCGACTGTATTCCCCATTGGATTTCTCAAAAGAGCCGTATTTGCTTAGCCTCTTTAGAAATGAAAGGAGAACAATCTCTACGCCGTTTAACGAAACAAGCAGGAGGCGTAGAGCAGCCCACAAGAGAGATGATTGAGCAGATTCTTCATTTTTTAGACGAAGGTTTGCTTCTTTATGAGCATGTTGGCAAATCGAGTGTCGACACATTGCTCGATGTCTTTGACTATTGCCGCGCACGTTATGGCTGTGATCAATTTATCATAGACAGTCTGATGCGTTTAGGCATCAGCTCTGATGACTATTCCGGACAAGAACAAGCGGTTTATAAAATGGTTGATTGGGCTGTTTTAAACGCGGTGCATATTCACCTTGTTGCCCATGCGCGAAAAGGCGGATTAGATAAAGATATCCCTGGCACGGAAGATATTAAAGGCGCCTCAGAAATTGGCGCCAATGCCTTTAACATCATCACCATTTGGCGCAATCGACCGTTAGAAGACCAAATCTTTGCCGCATCACAGAGGGAAGAAAAAGCTGCCTTATCCGAACGCCCCGGCGTGATTATGAATATAGCCAAACAACGTTCCGGAGATTTTGAAGGCAAAATTGGTCTTTGGTTTGACCCCAAAACCTACCGCTATCGCTGCTCCCCTGAACAGCCATTAACGCTACGGCATTATTTTGAATGCTCAACGAACACCACTTGCTTCCAGAACCAATCCCACAGAACACCAACACACCTTACGCCCTCATAAGCAAAAAAAGGGAGAAGTCCAAGAAAGGACTCAAACACTTCATCGTTGGCGAACACAAACCACGTAATCCCCATATGCTTTTCTCCCACATGCGCCACCCCAAGGACAATTGCAACAATGCCGAAAAACACGACCCCCTTCAAAAAGTACGCCCCACGCGCCCCCCACTTACCTCTGCACTCTCATCAGTAAAACCAGAAGCAGCTCCAGTAATGCAATACCCACCAGCCCCTTCAAGAACAATCCCCAGGTAATATCAAAACGCTTTGCTCCCTTATAAGCAAAGCCAAGCGCCACTCCAGCAAAGGCGCAAAACACCACAGCCTTTAAGAATACGCCCCACGTAACAGCAGTATTTTTCGCTCCCAGCAAAATAAAACCAAGGAACGCTACAACAATGCAGGAAAGCACCCCCCCGTTCAAAAACACGTCCCACATAACAGCCGGTCTCCCTGCCCCCACGAGCGCAAAACCAAGGAAAACGCCAGCAATGGTGCAAAACCCCACCTACCTCAACAACCGATCCCATAGAACGCGAACACACCTCGCTCCCTCATAAGCAAAAGGAAAGGTAAATCCCACAATGAATAAAAACGCCCAATCCTTTGAGAACCAAAGCCAGTCTACACCAACGCGCTCCGCTCCCACGCGCGTACAAAGAAGGAGCGCTCCAGCGCCGCAACCAAACACCAACCCCTTCAATAACCACAAACAACGTGTCACCACCCCATCCTGCCGCCCCCTCATCAACCAAATCAAGAACCACTCTAACGATGATGCAACAAGCACCGCCCCCGTCAAGAATAATCCCCACGTCCCCCCCATACTCCATGCCCCCACGAGCGCAAAAACAAGTACCACTCCAGCAATGGCGCAAAACAGCACTGCCTTCAAAAACACGCCCCGCGCAACAACCATACTCCCGCTCCTTCATCAGTAAAAATTAAAGACACCGCCCACAATAAGGCGAAACACGAACCACTTCAAGAGCACCCCCGCCCCCCAAGCCGCCCCCTCATAAGCCAAACCAAGGACCACTCCAGCAATGCAACAAAAAGCTACCTACTTCAAGAGTAACACCCCACGCGCCCCCCAAGCCGCCTGCGCCTATATGTGCCAAATCAAGGAGAGCTCCAGCAATAGTGCAAAACAGCACTGCTTTAAAAAATACGCCCCACACAATCCCCATACTCCCACTCCTTCATCAGTAAAAATTAAAAACACCGCCCACAATAAGGCAAAACCCCACCTACCTCAACAACCCAGCCCATAGAATACGAACAGACCTCGCTCCCTCATAAATAAAAGGAAGGGTAAACCCACAAATGAATAAAAACCCCCAATCCTTTGAGAACCAAAGCCAGTCCACACCAACGTGCTCCGCTCCCACGCGCGTAAAAACAGAGACTATTCCAGCAAAGGCGCAAAACAGCCCCCCTTCAAAAACGCCTCCCATGTAATAGCTGGATTCCCCGCTCCTTCATAAGCAGACACCAAAGACAACGCCCACAATTAAGGCGAAACACGAACAACTTCAAGAGCACCCCCGCCCCCCAAGCTGCCCCCTCATAAGCCAAACCAAGGACCACTCCAACGATGCAGGAAAGCACCATCCCGATCAAAAACGCGTGCCACGCAACCATCACCCGCCCCGCCCTTTCATCAGTAAACACCAAAGATAAATCCCACAATGGTGCAAAACCCCACTCCCTTCAAGAACAGCCCCATGCCTCCAATGCCCCCCAATCCCCCTCAACACCCGAGCAAACGTCCACCAAAGCACCCCCGCCCCCCAAGCTGCCCCCTCCCCCAAGGCAACACCTAGCAAAGCTTACCCCTCATGCGCCTAGAGCAACTCACATCTGATTTTTTTGAACATAAAACGACATGACAATTTTTGCAGGAGAGGAGATACCATGAAACATCAAGAGACAAAGAACAACAAAGAGGAACAAAAAAACACGCCCCCCAGTTTTTCCTCCTCCGACCATAGTGCAGAGAAAGCACACATTGGGCATTTAAAAACGCAAGAAGTATGGATTGAAACGAGCAACCCTTATTTTCAGGCAACCCACCCAGAAAATGCGAACAACCCGCGCACTGTTAAAGCCATTGCCAATGCACGGGGGCGTCCTATTGCGCTTTTATATGCAAAAGGGCATATCAGCAAAGCACAATATAGAGCAGCAGAACGTTTTTATATTTACTGGCGTCAAAATCGAGCTGACCTCCACATGAGCCCTGATTACACGCGTCCAAAGGTTGCGTGTAGCCAGAGTTACACACACCCCATTGAACGTCAGATAGAAGCAGCCAATCATTTACAACAGGTCAAAGTTCAGCTTGGTATTCTTGGCTATTGGCTTGTTGAACAGGTAGTTGGTTACGATCAAGCCATCAAAGACTTAACCTCCTCAAAACGCAAACAAAATTCCCTTGCTGATCATTTACGAGATTGTTTAGAGCTGCTTGCATTGCATTGGGGATATGCAAGCCGTAAAGACTCTGAATGATTCGAGCAGCTTTCTCCCCCTCTCTCCGCTCCCGTTCTCAGCCGGCACCCTCTTGTACCTGCGCCTTTTCCGGCACTCCTCTCTCCCCTCTTTTTCATGCTCCCCAACCAAATCACCTCACGGTCTCCCTCCCACCAGCAGAAGCCGCCGCCCTCAGAGATCCTCTCACATGGGCTTGCCGCCCCCGGCAACCAGCTTCACGCTAGAATGCACCCCCATTCTTTCCCACCAAGAGCCAACCTCACCAAACCCTACTCCACTTTTCAACACCCTCTTTACCCCACTCTTCAACCTCCCATTATCCTTTACCCGCTCTTCGAAATCCGCACACCACACCGCCATTTTCACAGCACTCTTATGCACCTTTTAACGCACTCTTTGAGAGCATCTTTAAGAGACACGCAT
>NZ_BAABIZ010000048.1:0-5219 GCF_039543045.1 Bartonella jaculi | reverse complement strand
GCAAAACTAACCGTCGCTAACAGATAACTGCCCTCGTCACACCGCGTATATACAACCCTTCAAACAAAAGAGTCAATATCATTTTCTCACATTTGTTTAAATTAAATCATTTTATTTTAAATTGCAACCAAAAAGTGTTGTATTGGAATGTATACCACCATAAAATCAAATTTATACCTTTTATAAAATTGCCCTTCTGCTTTTCTTTACTCTTATAATCTAACAAGCTATTCTTTGATAAAAGAGCGAGGGCTGTGTAAAAATAATCAAATTCTTGGTGAAATACCTTAAGCTATGCTAGCTTCTTACATTCATTAAAATGCATAATAAAAATCTTTTAAAGAGTACAATAAAAATCCATGTGGGATAACCAACATCAGAAAAATGATCCCGGACAGGACCCAGCTCTTGTGGTTAAACGGCTTCTTCCTGCCCGTCGACAAGTTTCTGTGCGTTGGCTCACAGGGACAGTTCTTACTGGAATCACTTCCTGCATTCTTATGGGTATTGCACTTTTTGCTGCTTTAGATGGGCAACAACGATTAGTAACACCCCCACAATGGTTTACACAAGAAAACCTATCAGAATCACAAGATCCTGACGCCAATGGGTATAAAGGTGATCGTATTTCTCCCACGCGCGCACGACAAAGCTTCGACAGCAAGCGCCAATTTGCTTTATCGATTCTACAAAAAAAGGGGGATGAGCAGGTCATTCAAACTCAAAATTTCGAATGGATTCGAATGGCTTTAGCTGAAGAGCGGCCAAAGCAATACAACTATCCTAAATTCGATGCCTTGAATATTTTTTCTGTTGATTCGAAAAATCAAGCGACCGCACCACAAACTTCCGGACAAATTTACGGAGCAAAAGTAGAAACAAAAATGATTCTCCGTAATTATAATTTTATTATTGATCAAGCAAACTTTGATGGTGCAGATACCCTAACCAGTGATGAAGCACAACAAGAATTAAAAAAAGCGGGATTTTCTTTAGAAAAAACCAATGAAGACCTCTCGCTTCTCACACTCATCGACCCATTGAAATTAGACGGCTTACCCTCAGCTCCACAATTTAGAGATACTCCAGAGGTACGCATCGTTCAAGAAAATGTTACCGTTTCTCCTCAAAACCACCGAATTGATCTTACCAAAAATTATGCTGAAGATATTATTCCCATTCATAAAAAACAAAAAATAATCGATGCACTTAAAGAAACTGAATATACAAAAGAACAAATTGAACAGGTTGCAAAAACTTTAGCCATATTGAATAAATCGGATACCCTCAAAGAGGGAAGCCTTTTACGCATTGGGATTGTGACACAACCTGGAGAAGAAGATCATCTTGTGCGTGCCAGCATCTATAAAGGCATGTATCATGTTCTCACCATTGCCCTCAATGATAACGACCAATTTGTTGAAAGTGCAGAACCAGAAATGTCACACGCACTTAAAACCGCTTTTCAAAATGGTATTCCCCATTCTCTTGTCAATACAACACAATTACCAACGGTTTATGATGCCATTTATAATGCTGTGCTCAGCCATAATATGTCAAAATCTCTCTCTCAGCGTCTCATTCGTCTGCTTGCCACCAATATTGATATGAAAAGCCGTATCACACCAACCGATCAACTCGAAATATTTTATGCCGTGCCACCACAAAACGATACAGGAAAAAACGGCAAAAAGAGCCAGAAAGCAAAACAACCAACCCCAAATACCGATCCTGAAATTCGTTACATTAGTGCCACTTTCGGCAATGCAACCTACAAATATTACCGTTATCAATCAAAAGACGGAAGCGTGGATTATTATGATTCAAACGGCAAAAGCTCAAAACCTTTTTTGCTCCGCAAGCCCCTTCCAAATGGTATTTTCGGCTCCCCTTTTGGACCACGTAAACACCCTATTTTAGGATATGTTCGCATGCATACAGGCGTTGACTGGATTGCACCAAAAGGCTCTCCCATTATGGCTGTTGGGGATGGTGTTGTCACAAAAGTGGGCGTAACAGGCGGCTATGGAAACCATACAGAAATTCAACATGCCAATGGATATGTCAGCAGTTATTCGCACCAAAGTAGTTATGCGCCAGATATAAAACCAGGTGTTAAAGTACGCCAAGGACAGGTCATTGGATATGTTGGAACAACGGGGCTGGCAACGGGTCCCCATTGTCACTTTGAAATCATTGTCAATGGCACAAAAGTTGACCCCATGCGCATTCGTATACCTGATAGCAAAGCTTTAACCAATCAAGACCTGCAAATATTTTTGCGTGAAAAAAATAATATTGATTCTCTGATAAACAGTCCGATAACGCCATCAGAAGATTCTTCTTAACCCACCTTGTAAAACGTCTTGCTGATCAAAACAGAGAGGGGATTCTTTAACTGTTTTACAAATACACACAATAAACATCATGAAAAAGCATCTACAACAAAAACAAAAAGCCTAGAATTTTTCGCATTTATTCCTACCAACACATTAATTCATTATCGATAAAAGTAGCGCGAGAAAGCACGATGCTTGTAATATCGTCCAACGCTTGGAACAGAGGGTAAGCCTTCATACCCTTGTGGTGATTAACTTAACAGGAACTAAAGCAACAAGAGATGAAAACATCAAGGATTAAGTGAGCCAATCTTTTAAATTATCTGTTCACTCTAATGCAGAGAGTTTGAGTCATTCATGGGATTTACGGAAATATCCACTCCATGCAACTTCAAAATTATCCACCTTATACGGTTGAATTGAAACAGAATAATACCACCATACGCATGAAGAAATCTTTAGATTATCTGAAACAAGATTGGCAGCTCCTGATACAAGAGGAAAAGGCACCCTATGAGTTTCCACGATGCTCATTCCGCGTTTATTGCCAGCGTTTATTGCCAGCTTCTATTGCCAGCTTCTATTGAGAAAGGAAGCGTATTTCTTAATGTAAAGATTCTAGAAATCTAGCTGCATTTAAAATCAATCATTACAGGTTATAATATACACAATAATATACAAAGTCATCCTTGCGAAACACGCGATCGTTACCAGAGCTCTTGTCATGCACAAGATAATAAAGTCTTCGAAAATGTCCGCGTATACATAGTAAGAGAACTGTTCAAAGGAGATGACTATCGCATCGATATACGAGGAAAAGACATTCACGTTAAAGCTTATAGCATCCTCTCAAACTTTACAAAAACCGCATGATTGATGATGAAATCTACCGCTCATTGCCTGGTTTTAAAAAACATCACACAAAAGTCATAAAGCTTTGATTTTAATATCTTTTTCGTAGATCGCTGCAGAAAAGTAGAGATATCGATAAAAAACGAAATGCGTACGAGCACTTGTTTACAAACGATTTGATCTAACTTTTGTCTCGATAAACTATTTTTATAAACTATTTTTCAGAGAGGTTATCTCGTCTCAAAAAGAGCTAAAAATGTAATTCGCAAAAGATGAATTTTAACAGCTCCGATAAGAGCACGCCTACTCAATATTTTAGAGAGTTATTATAGTTGGGTGAATAATTTTATGGAATACAAATATACGATAATTGCTACTCTTTCTTTTAGCATCTTTATTTGTATGCAGCCTTATTTTTCGCACGCGCAAAATGTTTCTGTGACACACGAAACAAGGCGAAGCTTCATCGAAAAATTACCTAAACCTCAACAAAGTGCATTTGATGATCGTTCAACAGATGTCTACATCGTCAATGAGCTTACCAATCCGCCTACTTCTATGATATTAGTGGCAAAAGGTATAGAGCGTGGAAAATGGAAAGCGGGTGGATACTGGGGAAACGCAGGGCCTTCCAATATAATTGCACCTGGCTCCGCAGGAAAAGCAGCGACCACATCGACTGCTTGGCTTTTTGGATCCGGCGGTTGGGCTAAATATAAAGTACAAGACGACGGAACCCTTTTAACCTTCCGCTGGTATAATCCATATCTGGGGTTGCCTGAATACTCCAATACCTCGAGCAAAAAAAACTATTATTTTGAACGAAGGGAAGAGGAAGGGAAGAACGCAAGAATAATTTGGTACATAAAAAGAAAGTCCCCCATAAAAAATTATTCTGTCGTCATAACAGCCGATCCGCAACCATGGCGCTTAGAATCTGGCGATCCTAACGCAGAGAGCAATAGAGAACCATGGATAAAAGCAAATAAAAAAGTTGCCAATGCAATAGAAACACACGCCGCTGCATTTTATATAATCAACGGCGACTTAACTGAGTATGGTCGACCACAAACCTATCAAGACTATGCGGATGTGTATAAAAGCATTGTTTATCCTCTCTATGAAGGATTAGGCAACCACGATTATTACAATAATATTCGTGATTGTACGATACCGATATCAAATCTCTCAAAGGATGCCTGTGCGGTGAGTGCTGTTAAAAGAATGTTCCAAGAAATAAGAAAATATAGCAGTGCCTTACCTGAGTTTAATACACACGAAGCTAATCGTCGATTTATTAGCCATAATGTCATGCGTCATGTGATAAAGGGGAGTTTAAGTTACTCCTGGGATTATGGAGATATTCATTATGTACAGCTTCAAAATTATCCAACTTATACTGCTACTTTATATGACGGTCAAACGAGAGTCATAATAACAAAAGCTTTGAAATGGTTAGACCAAGATTTAGCCGCTGCTGATCGAAGGGGGAAAGTTACAATTCTCAACTTCCACGATGCCCGTCCCTATTTTAAAGATAATGATTCGCATTTTCTTCATCCGCAAAATGCTAAAGATCTAGCTGTCTTTAAATCCATCATTCAACGTCATAATGTCAAAGCAATCTTTGTAGGACACGCGCATGGACAATTCTCTTGTCGAGCACGAGATGATAAAGTTTTCGGAAATATCCCTGTATACACAGCGGGAGCACTGTTCAAAGGGGATTACTATCTCGTCAATGTATGGGGAAAAAACATTCACGTTAAAGCTTATAATGGAAAAACAGGCAAACCAGCTCTGGTCAAAGATTTAGGGCTAAATGGATCCAAAGTAAAATGGTGGAGGAGTTGTAGTAATTTATAAAGATATTTGTTTTTCTCAACCTTGATGAACAAAGTGGGTTTACACAGTTTACTTGTAATCTATTTATATCTATGTAATAATACGTATTATGAATAGATTTGTTGGGATAGGTAAGGCCGCTCAAGCTTTGGGGGTTTCTATTAGCACTCTACGACGTTGGGA
>NZ_BAABIZ010000047.1:0-5796 GCF_039543045.1 Bartonella jaculi | reverse complement strand
CGCTTTAAATTCATCATAAATGGCTTTTTGCGTCTTTTCACGCCCATTTAAAGCTTCAGCCGCCTCTGCAATAATTTGATCACAAGCTTGTGGCAATAAATCAATCGCCGTTAAGCGCCCACGCCCGACCTTGCGCATCCCTCACCTCGTCTTTTATTGATGAACGTTTGGGACGCTTAATCCCCTCAATGGAAAAGCTCCGATCTAAATGACGCGCTCCCCGTTCTGTTAAAGCCGCAAGCAAAACAGATCCCACACATTTTAATGTAACAGCGCCTTGGTCTTCCATAAAAGCCAGTTCATTGTGCACAAAATCGCGATCACGCCGGATACCATAACTGTATAAAAGCCGTTCAATCATCGCACTCGATAAGGTTTCGCTGCGCTCACAAGCAAGCCCTTTTAAAATAATCAGCCGCGCTTCTTCACGGATGATTTTATCCATATCTGCTTTCATTTCTTGGCATTCTCCAACAAAAACTCTTGCAAGCGCTCACCTATCGCTGCCACCGGTTGCAACTGCGCAGAAAACGTATTGAGGCGCCCATTTAAGCGTTCTATATTCACTTCCAACCTTTGCATGGCATCACGATCAGGCAAAAAATCCATCTCCGTTTCTAACTTTTGTACACGCTCTTTAAGCACAACGAGGTCTTTCAGCATTTCCCGTGCGCCAGAAGAAAAATAGGCTCTCAAAACCCCACAAATCGCAACAATCGATAACAATAAAGACAACCAACCATTCGCAACACTGATATCTAAATTCACTTGAAAGCCCCCTCCCTCTTGCCTAAAACTGCTTTAACCGCAGCTCCTCTGCGCTGTTCGCAAATCAATAAAGCAGCACGATCACGGCTCCAATAGCGCACCACCTCTTGCCCATTCAAAGCACGCTCTGGCAACAAAGAAGGTCGAGCACACGCCATGCGAACAACAGGCGGCAATTCAACCGATAAAAACTGATAAGCAAAACTATCCCTTGGCTTGGGTGTTGAGCAAGCGCACACGCTCAAGCCCAATACCACAGCCAGTAATCGGCAATATTGCATTGGCCTCCTCCATTTTCATAAGCTTTTGTTCCAGAGCCGAAATCACCCCTTGCGCTTGATGCTCGGCTTCAAACGCTGCTTGCCTCTGACGCTCCTGCGCAAGCTGTGCGCGTGCAGAAACCTTGGCTATCTCTAAGCGCCAATACACATCACGCGCTTTTTCTGCTTTTAAAATTTGCCCCTTCATCCAACCAAACAACGTGAAAAGGAAAAGCGCAAAAAAAAGCACCCCAAAAGACAGTTTTGAAAGTAGGCTAGACATTGCGTTTATTCCCCCACCGCGCTATCTCCCCGCCATCATAGGAACTGGTATGCCGCTTATTAAAACGCTTGCTATTGGAAAAATCCAAAGAACCAAAACCGCGATGCACCCCCAAATTCCCAACAATAATCGCCACCATTGAAGGAATAGAAATACCCGCCATATCAACAATATGGGGTGCTCCAAACAAACCTCCCAAAATGAGCAAAAAAATAACCCCCCAAGCAAACCAAAAAGACCACCACAAATAGCGTCGAGAGCCCCGATAAGACGGTTTCATGCCTCCACCTCGCATGAAAGCTCCAAAAGCTTTTTGGCGCGGTTTAAATAGGTCAAACGCTGAACAAGTCCATTTTTTCCCCCATTAATCGCTTTGGTAATCCTCACGACATCATCTTGATCGGCGAGCCTATTCAAGTCTTTCATCTGCCAAAACCAAATGGCAGACCAAAGCGCTGCTGGAAATTGTTCCACCACTTCTGGAAATGCCTCACAATCAACTGCTTGGCTCTCTCTTGAGCCCCAAAACTGTGTAAAACGGCGATAATTATTACGCCCCGTTAATTGGATCAAACCACGCCCCTTAAAGCGTACCCCATCACCAGGGTTGACATTGCCTAAATCACGCCGTCCCTCATAAGCACGCCCTGAGGCATATTCACAAAGGGTAAAAAAGCCATCACTTTCATGAGCACATTGGCTTAAAAAATGTGCAATACGCAAACGCGTCGTGAGTGCTCCATAAGATAAAGCTTTAGGCAAGAAACGAGCCATCTCAACAATAATATAATCTTGGCGCGCATGATGCGCCAGTTTAGGCGCAAGTTGATGAAGAAAAGAAGCATCTATTGAAATCATAAAAAAAACCGCTCAATGAATAAAATTCATCCGCAGTTTATGAAATCTCACGCCCCCCATATAAGCCTGACACTGTCAGTCAAAACTCTCAATACTCATAAAACTCTGGAAATAATAAACCTTGGGGCTCTTGCAAAGAAATTCTCTTCTTTAAGCGATAGGCTGTACGCACATGCATACCAGAAACCGCAGCCGCTGCATCCACCGACCAGCCCTTTTGCAGCGCTTGCATCATTTTTTGCCGCCGTTCAGCATCTCTACCAAGGGGGATAAGAAGGCGCACACCCGAACCATTAAAACAAAAATACTTGATCAATTGCTGTGCCTCTTCAAACCCAACAATTTCAATCAACCAATCCGCATTCTCAAGACGCCCAGGGATATAAACTTCTCGTCCGCCAAAAGCACGCATCATATTCCATGCCGCCTCACTGCCCGCAACATCGGCTATTTCACGCAATAAGGCAGGAAAATCGCTATAGACTTCCTCGTGCATGCATGCTTACCCCTCGCTTTTAACACCTTTACGGATGACCCGCCCCCAAACATTCATAACGCGCATAAAATCGCCCCCACTCATCTCCCCCAAAGCTTTACCACTTAATGCCATAACACTTTGATGAAACGCTTCCCCATCAAACACAACATCGGGATTCAAACGCTTCCATTGGGCACACAAAATAGAAATACTAGGGGTTTCCCCCTTAAAATCTTGAATCTTTTTCCCTTTCCAGTCAACCCCACCCTCACGCTGCAACCAGCTTTTCAACGCCTCAATAGCTCTGCACGCATCATCGCTATCGCGTAAAAAACGAACATGATCAATTCCTGTCTGTCTCTTCACAAAGGCTAGCAACGCCTTATCTGAACGCTCACGAATAATGCCAAGATTCCACCCTGCAATCCATAAAGCTTGAAGCTTTTTGGCATATTTGCCCTCTAAAACTTGTCTCTTCGGCTCAAAACCACACGCGCGCATCTCATCGACGACTAAACGCTTCTCTAAAACACTCAAATCTTTTGCCGAATATTTTCCTGTCAGGCGATAAAGCATCGCCCGATAGGTTTCATCATCAAGTGCTAAAGCACGCCTTCCCATATGAAGTGCCGCTAAAGACATGGTTCCCCTCACGTCTTCGCCATATCAAGGGTCACCGCACGCCAAGGGCTTTCTAATGTGTCTCGTTCATAAAAACGCACATATTCCTTAGAGGTCGTCACACGAATGGCTTCACGGATTGCCCGCATCGCTTCTCTCCAACGTGGATCACTAATATCCAAGCGCAACAGCATAAAAATTTCACCCCGATTCACCTTGCCTTCCTTATCCGTATTAAAAGCACGCGTAATAATCGCACGGATTTCAGGACGCGCATCCGCAGACCACTCATTCAAGCACTCATCAAGAAGGCTTTTGGCAATTTGCAATTGTGGTCCAAAATCAAAGCTCTCCTGCACTTGCACCTTAATACGTTGCAAACCATCAAAACTTGTGTAAGTACAATTGCCCTTTTTACCACGCCGCTCCACACCATATTCTTGTGCAAGCAAGCTATCAAAATCACTCAAATCCGCAATCGTATGACTATTAAAACGCGCAATCCTTGCCGATAACTCCTTCGCAAAACCCATAATTTTGCGCACCGTTTCATCCTCTAACAAATCCGCAGGACGGATCAGGCTTACCGGCACCAATGCCCCTTTTGCATCCTTCATATAACGCGTGCCTTCAAGCTCAATTTGTGGATTCATCATCAACCTCCTCCTGTGTTTTTTGAAAACGACGAAACGGCAAAACAACACCCGATAAAGGGTCGTATCCCGCTTTCAATTGCCAACGACACCGCATAAGCTCATGACCTAAAATGTGGTTATAACCCGCTAAGCGCCGTAAATAATCATTCAATTCTCGAACATCTTTCGCACTTAAAAAAATCCCATCCAGTTCATGTTTTAACAAGGCAGAGCGCAAAGCAATCAAGCAATCTCTCACCATATAAGGGTTCCGTTCCATCATTTTCCGCCTCCAAAATCCATATAAATCACACGATTGCTCTTATCCGCGTGAGAACCTTCACTCTCAGCCAAAACTTCTGCAACTTGCGCTTCCAAAATCGCATCCGCCTCCCCCAAACGGTGAACACTCAATTCCAATTCAAGCGATAAAGCCAAATCAACACACAATTTAAGCTCTTCGCTAATATCCAAACCACTTTGATAATCATCATAAAGACCAACAAGCGTATCGGATAATTCCTTAGGGCTTAAACTCATCATGCCAATTCTTCCACATTGCGGTTTTTCCATGCGGCTTTGACATGTTTAAGCGTCACCTCACTCCCATCACCAAGCGCTGCCATGCGCGCCAACATCATAGTTTTATCAATCTGCCGTAAAGCCCCAGCTTTCAAACCAATACCAGTCAAAAACTTTATCGCACCAGCATCTTCAATCCCCCAATCGTGAATGCGCGCCGCAATATCCTCACTATAAGGTTTGCGACGTTTCAGATGCATCGCCAAACGGCTTTTAATTTGTGCATAAGAGGGACCATTTTGACGGTGAACGAGGCGCCCCGAAATCTCATCATTGCCAACCAAAGCAAGCCCCGTACCATTGATATCAACAAAATGACGTAACTGATTAATCGCCTCATCCGTTAAATTTTGCGCCTCATCAACGATCAACAATGTTCCACCCCCCACACGCTCTAATCTCTTGCCAATAGCACGGGTTAAGCGGGTAGGATTATATTCCACCACGTCCAATTCTGCTGCCATATCATTCAAAATGCCGTGAACACTGCGTGTATGCGGGCTTGCTGTGACCAGATAAACATGCGGGCGGGTCGCGCGGTAATGGCGGCAGGTTTCGGTCTTGCCACTGCCCGCATCAAGCGTAATCATCACCATATCCCCCGTACTTTGCGCCAGTGTTAAAGTATCAATGATCTCACCCGCAATTCGATTCCTCTGAAAGGCTGGTTTCTCAGGGATCCTCTTCAAAAGCCCCGCCGTCTCTTTTAAAACCTCAACCCATTGTTGAACCTTTGCATTTTGCTTGCCCAATTGCCCCGCATAACTACCCGCATACCATTGCGAGAACGTCCCATCCGGCATGCCAATGCGTCGCGCCACCTCTGCCTTGCTCCAATCATTCATTTGCCCCAAAGCTCTCACCGCATCCACAAGCTCATTCCATAAAGCAATGTCATCACTGTTGCGGTTTTGGGCTGTTCCATTGGGCTGGATTTTAGGTCGCGCCCAAGGATTTTTATCGACCGTTGCATTTATCGCGTTTTTCATCTATAATCTCCCTCTCGTATTGATCTAGACATCGACAAGGGGAAGGGCTAAAATCTTGCCCCTTGTCTTTTGTCTTCAATGAACATTTAAAGCCGTACGCGATACTAAAACGGCTAACCTGACAAATCCCCCTCTCTTTCTCACACATCGAGGAACTTGCTAACTTCAAGGCTCCGCGCTCAAATCAAGGCAAAAACACCTGAAAACTTAATTGTATTGATTTAAAATATTGAAATGGATTAAGACTTCTCCTCCCCCCTTTCTTTGTTAACGCTTCAAGCTGGTACGCGATACAAAACCAGCCCCCCTTATAGGCACTCTT
>NZ_BAABIZ010000046.1:0-5913 GCF_039543045.1 Bartonella jaculi | reverse complement strand
ACTTAATGATCTTAATCCACCCATCAATAGAGACAACAGGGATAATGCCGCCGCCTCTTTTAGGAAGAGCGTAGATTTCTTTAGTTAGAGGGTTGAGACCATAAGTGCTAGCAACAGAGAGAAAGGCTGCGAATTCTTCATCAGAAAAGTTATGATTGATACAAGTTTTGACAATTGTCTTTCGAAATTCATCATGAGAAAACCCATATTTGCTTGCCATGGTTGTTAAAGGAGAATTTGTCATCTTGATTTCCTACGTTGCGCGCAATTCACCCGTGGCGTGAATCACGTTTGTGTTAAAAGGCTGGTTGGTTGTTAAATTTTTATGTCTTGAGGAATTCTCGTGTTTCCGCGAATATTAGCTAATCCACGAATTTCGGCATTTCTAAAAATCTTGACTGCGTCATAAATGCGAGCATTATCATAAACTTTTGCCTCTCCAAAAATCTCAACATTTCCATAATTAATATCATTCTCATACGTGAAATTGGAGCATGATATAATGACATCACCATAAACTTTAGCATTGTTATAAATGAGAGCAGGACCACAAATTATTGCGTTCCCATATACACGAGCATTGTCGTAAACCTTGGCACTATTCTTTATTCGTGCATTCCCAAAAACTGCTGCGTCACCATAAATGCGTGCGTCATTGTAAACTTCTGCATCACCGTAAACATGAGATTTGTCGCGAACAACAGCATTACCAAAAACATGTGCCTTACCATAAACTTGTGCATTACCGAAAACAACAGCACCACTGTAAACTTGTGCATCAGAATAAACTGAAGCATTTTCACTAATACAGGCGCCATCAAATATCTTGGCATTATGAAAAATGATAGCGCATTACCATAAACCTTGGCATTATAATAAACCCAACAGGAGTCCTCATGAGATAAATTGCCTTCACGCTCTATATAACCGCCTAGGTCACCTTTCTCGACATCAGAAAAGTCTCTCAGTGCACGGATGCGGTGGAGAGTTTTACCCCTAATTTCGATTGTTTCATCAGTAAGTTCGTATTTCTTTTTTATCATAATAACCTCCTCTTAATGCATGCTTTGTCTTTTAAGCTCTTGAGACAGCACACCAATTCCTTTTGTTGTGATTTTTGCGCAAGGAATGACCTTTTCTATTCCACTTGCGGTTTGAAGTGTGATGGTTGGACAATCCATAAGTTTCTTTTGGATTTTGTCTTGATAAGGAAGCAAATTTCCACCTGCTGCTCGTTTGTAAACCCAACCTTTTTCTTGTAAGAAGAGAATGAACTGTTTTGGTTGCATCTCGAGTATTTTAGCGGTTTCTGTAAGACCGAAGAGTCCATTATGACGTTGTAAGCTTTCAAGAGCCATTGCCTTTGGTTTTAAATTTGCAATAATGTTATCTTTTTGTTCATTTTCATTTTTGAGATACGTTAAAACACCAAGCATAACTTGAGGACTTGAATAGTCGATTTGTGGTGTTACTGCTTGCTTTTCCAATTCTTGCCAACGGTCTATAATCCTAGCACGTAATGTCATGCTGTAACCAGAAACTAAAATGAGGCATTCACGTTTAGGAAGGTTGTAACAGTTTTGGGGCTTACCCTGTTTATCTAAATAGGTGGATCCAAATTTGGATTGACCCCCTTCAGGATATAATTCTCCTAACATTTGCCGAATATCACGCATAATATGCGCATGTTGCTTACCGCATAACTCTGCAATTTCACGACTAGACATCGTTTGAACTGTTGTGTTTTGAAAATTTCTTTCAGATGTTGTGATAAAATTATGCATGCTTCACTCCGTTCGTTGTGACAACATTGTCATTGTGCTTAATTTGCTGTCTTAGATGTCTTAAGAAATCTTCTAATGTTTCAGGATTTGAATAATCGATTTTTGAATTTGCTTTTTTTCGCATTTCAGAAAATATTCACGCACTTGTTTACCTTTGAGACCAGGTTCACAAATGGCAATGTGTTTTGCTGTGTCTAAAGTGAGAGCATAATCTTTTAAAGGATTTCCACGTGAGGAGTTTGATAATTTTTTAGTAGAAAGTACAAAGTCGACATCTTCTCTAAAGCTAAGTTCTTTAATACAGTTTGCTATCCATTTTCTAAACTCGGTTTTTACTTCTAAAAAGGTATGTAAATCACGAGCACTAACGGTTTGGACAGTTCGTTGTCTTATTGTAGTACTTTGAATAGCAATAAGCTTTTCCATTACGGACCTCATATTGATAGGGAATTGATGGGGAAAAGGGGGCGCTTTAAAACGCGCCTTTAGAGTTTAAATGACATCACTAAGACGCAAACGGTTCAGCTCTTCATAAGTACCGTAAACTTCATCTTCATATTTTTGCTTTGCTAAATCATCTAAAAGTCTATTGTAGACATCACTTTCGCGTATAAAGTAATGAACTTCACTCTCCTCATCGAGACGTTCGATATTGTCTTCTACATATGCTTCTGCGATCTCTTCAGAAATGTCTTCACAACTCTTTTCAGAAGGATTTACGCGAAGGATTTGTATTGCATCATCTGCCTCATCAATAATTTCTTGAACTTGGCTTGCATCAAGAGGTCCTGACTCTGCGATGTGTTGAACATCATCATAGACAACTAATAAAATTTCATTGGAATTAATAAGAATTGGCTTTTCCATAATTTCCCCTCCCCAACGCCTCTTGGCAATTGTTTGTGTTAATGTAATTTAATCTACACCAGATCGGCTTTTGCTTCTTCGTGATATGTTGTTATAGAGGAGTATACCGTAAAGGATTATTATGGTCAAGCCATTTTATGCTAAAGTGGTTTTTTTATAAATGAACTTTAATATTTATTACGAATCGGTTTGAGTATTGTAGCGTTTAGTGTAGAGGCATGATACTTTCTAGTATCCCGTAAAAAATAAATCAGTTAGCTGTATTTGAAATTTATATGCAGGAAAAATTGGGGCAGTATGCAGACAGAGCCAATCGATGGGTAGATAACGCCGTAGTTTTTTATAAAAACTGCGGACGAACAAAAAAACCCCGCTTCAGCGGGGCATACATAGGTTGTTAGAATATCTTATAAATATTTTTTTGCTGTTTCTCTTATTCTGTCTGCAAAATCATAAATATTATCTAGCGTTTCAATACCGACTTTTTCATCAATATCAGTATCGAAAAGGGCTAGTTGCTTATGTTTTCTGTTAAAGTGCAGTCGAACCAACGGCTTTCTGTTATTATTGTCAATTAAAATAGCACAGTACGACTTTGCATCTCTGATAACAATACGGTCGGCAGAAATAACTTCGCGCGCAATTGCCTTGACAATCATGAAGCCTTCAACTTCCTCTTCGGTCGTTATTATGGCATGTTCATTACCAATAGATGTAGCAATATTATCTTGCTTGTCGGTTTCAGTTGTTGTTTGTAAAGCGCTAGAAAGCCGACTTTTTACCGCATCAGATATTACTTCGCGAAACGCATTTTTAGTAACACCTGTGAGCATTTCTAAGACATTAGCAGTCAGGCGCCCTTCATAAACATCCGCACAAGCAACACGAACAAAACCTTCGGACGGATTTTCTATTTCTTTTTGGATGTTTTGTTTTATTCCAGATACATATTTGAGCTGCTCGGCTGTCACCAATATATTTTCAATATTAAATGCTGAGCGTTCAAACTTTTTAAGCTCTGTAAGTACCACAGTATTGTATTCTATTACATCAAAAGTAAGGAATGGCCTATTATCGAGCTTGTTTGCAGCATCAAGATCTGTGTAAAAATGAAAAAATCGACCATTTGTCAAAATCGCGAATTTAGCATTCGTTACACTAAAGTATCGATATAATTGACTTAAATGCTTTGAACTCAATTCGCAAGATATCGGTTTGCACTCAAAAAGAATACGTATCTCACCGTCTATACGGATAGCATAGTCAACTTTTTCACCTTTTTTACCAACGGCATCAGCAGTAAACTCGGGAATGACTTCAAGTGGATCGAAAATATCATACCCAAGTGCGCGCAGAAACGGTAAAACGACCGCTGTTTTGACCGCTTCTTCAGTTAACATAGTATCTGAATGATTTTTGACTTTATCAGCTATTATTTTTAAGCTCTCGTCTACTGTCCCCATTCCCGCTTCTCCTTTGTTTTCAGGGTTTTCTTAAAATCCAAAGAACTTTCCCAACTATACGAATCTCCTCTCCATCAGTTGCCCCATTTATTTTGATAGGTTCTTGATGATTGGGTTCAGTACTTTCAGGCCATAGTTCAAATCCACTAATAGTTTGACGTATACGTTTAGCTGTACGCTCAATCATTTGACCATTGAATCGGCTGCGTTCAACTATCACGAGATCGTTAGGTTCCACATTAATGCTGGCTTTTATTATGTCTACGCAAATAAGTTGATCACCATCACGAGCAATTTTGTTAAGGCAGTTGCCCTGGATTTTTAAAGCAAATTGAAAGTGAGCTGGGTATTTCGAGGTGCTGGGTACATATTCTATGTCATCAAATCCAAAATCCATATCTTCGACCGACATCCACGAGCTAGCAGCAACTTTTCCTATCACCGGTATCATTCCAATAGCATTAGATATGGGATGTATTTCCTCGTTTTCTGGGAAAAGAAGATTAAACGGCTTTACACCAAGATGTGGTGCTAACTTTTCCGCCCACTCTTTGGTTAATTTTCGCTCACCTTTTTCAAGCCGTTTTATTTGAGGTTGCGTAGTACCAGCTTTTTCAGCCAATTTCACCTGTGTGAGTCCCAAATCTTTCCTCAATTTTTTAATTATATGCATGCTCTAAACCTACACCAAGACTGCTTATTTAACAAAGTCCATAAAGGTATTTTTTTATTGACTAAAAAGTCTTTTATGGTATTTGTTTGAGTTATGGAAAAATTGAAATCATATCTTACACGAAATAAACTATCTCAAGCCGAATTTGGGAAGCAAGTTGGCGTAGCACAGAGTACGATTAACAGGTATTTACGCGGCTTGCGGTTTCCTGAGCCTGAAATTGTCTTAAAGATTGAAAAGACAACCAATGGTATTGTTCGTCCCGTTGACTGGTATGTCGATTTATACCCACGCCCCTCTCTTGAAGAGGTGGGCGTGCCACTTACTACAGCTGATAACAAACACCCACAGCATAATTCACACTCTTAAAGAAGAAAGATCAGAGATGATAGATGTCCCACAAATCTCCATAAGCAAAGTCCAGTTGATTGATCTTGTTAATAATATTGGAGAGGCAACCATATATTATGGTGTCCGTTCGCCTCAAGATGCATCTTTTGAAACAAGAATAGATCCCTCATCAACAGGTTATTTTGTCTATATGCTGTATAGTATCTTTGCGCGTGATGATAGAAATTATTTTCCATTATTGCCGTACAATGATTTTAATCAATGGTTTTCATCTGCGTTTACGCAAGCTTTCACAACTTGGTTTGATAATTATTTTTCTCAAGAGTTGTTATCTTTTTATCGCTTAAATGAGCTGATCTTGTTTACAGTCTTAGTCAAACGTAAGCTTGATCTCTTAGGGGATAAACTCATCGAAAAAAGAAAAGAAGAAATCGAATTAATAGATGATGCATGCAGTATGTGTCTGAATCTGAGTTAATCCAATTTTTTAAAACTTATAACTACGCGCTCTGTCATAGCGCACATATAAATACGTAGAGCCTTAAGGGGGGATAATGATCACTAACGCACAAACCATTCTCTGTCTTGATCTAGGTAGCAAGACTGGCTGGGCTATTTGTGGTGCTGATGGTCACATCATCAGTGGTATCATGAATTTTCACCCCCGATATTTTGAAGTCGGTGAAATGCATTATTTACGCTTTAAGAGATGTCTATCAGAAATAAAGAAGACCGTAGGCAGCATTGACGCCGTGTATTTTGAAGAAGTACGCCG
>NZ_BAABIZ010000045.1:0-6692 GCF_039543045.1 Bartonella jaculi | reverse complement strand
GGCGTTCCCTTGGCTGTTTTATTGAGTACGTTATAAACGTTTGAAGCGGTGACTTTACCTAAACGGGCTTGAAACCATTCTGCTGTTCTTTGTTGCATTTCACACCGCCTTTTGTTGCTCTTGTTGTGCTTTATTCATTTGTGAGCGTTGCTTTTTTTTCAAAGCAAACAAAACAGTTTGGGCTTGTTTATAAGACATCTGTGTGAGATTTTTTACGCCTATAAAAGAAAGAATATCGCTTTCCTTTGCTTGTGTCTGTTCTATTAATTCTCTGATCTCATTCATTTGTTCCGGTGTGACACCTGCTATAAGCGTGTTGCCATCAGTATCATCTTCATCACTGGTTACATTAAGAAGCATGCCTAAAAGATATCTGCGTGCATAAGTAATGGTGGAACCAACAGATTGAATGTTATTTTTACTGCCTTGTCCATCAATTGGAAATGTTCCTTCGGTTGAGATATGATTACCAGAAGGATGAGACAGAGTTATTTCTATGGTAACGTTTGTTGCGGCTTGACTTTTAATACGAGAAAACAAAGCAAAGTGGTATTTTGCAAGAGTATCCTTTACTGCGTCAATATACTGATCAAGCGTTGCATATGTACTCTTGGTATGGGTATTAATAGCGTTTTTTTGTATTTTTTGATATTCGATTTGCATAGCGGAAAGATCAGAGACGAAACTTTGATAATTTTGTCGTTCTATTTCCTTTTCTCGTAATGCGATAAGACGCTCGAGACGGTCCATGTCGACGTCATTTTCTAAAGCTCTAGTTAAAATGCGATCCATAGCTGTTTGTTTTATTTCACAATCGTTCGTTTTTTCCACTAATTCCGTTTGTGTGGTACTTAGTTCACTCATCTTGATTTCCTCCTATTTGAGCGAATTCCCCCGTGGCGTGAATCACGCTTGTGTTTAAAAAGGTTGTTTGGTTGTTAGAAAGGGCTTATATGGCTATTACGGTATTACCAGAAATCTCGGCAAAACCACAAACTTTAGCTTTTCCATAAACTTTGGCGTTACCAGAAACCCAACAATCACCCTCATGGGATAAATTGCCCTCATGCTCTATAAAACCACCTAAGTCGTTTTTCTTGATGTGTCTAAAGTCTCTCAATGCACGAATACGGTGGAGAGTTCTGCCATCAAACTCAATTGTCTCATCAGTAAATTCGTATTTCTTTTCCATGATTACCCCCCTACCTTAAAACAGTGTCGTTTTCGGATACTTCTGTATCTCCGGTTATTTGTGCATCACCATAAATACAATTATTGCCATAAACGCATGCATTCCCATAAATATGAGCTTTGCCGTAAATCTTCATATTACCATAAACCTTGGCATTGCCATAAACTTCGGCATTGCCATTAACCACGGCATGATCATAAACTTTGGCATATTCATAAACCTCGGCATTCCCAGAAACATTGGCGTCATCAAAAACACATGCACTACCACCAACACGGGCATATTCATAAACTTTGGCATGACCAAAAGCTTTAGCATCATCATAAACCTTGGCATCACCAAAAACCCGCGCTTTACCATAAACCTTGGCATTATCACCAATCCAGCAATTGCCTTCATGACCTAAGTTATATTCCTTTTCAATAAAGCCGCCTAGGTCACCTTTTTTAACATTTCTAAAGTCTCGTAATGCGCGAATGCGATAAACCTTACACAAATAAATTTCATCTATTTCATCAGTCAGTTCGTATTTCTTTTCCATAGTGACAGCCTCTTAATGCATGCTTTGTCTTTTAAGTTCTTGAGACAGCACACCTATTCCTTTTGTAGTAATTTTTGCGCAAGGAATGACTTTTTCTATTCCACTGGCGGTTTGAAGTGTAATGGTTGGACAATCCATAAGTTGCTTTTGGATTTTATCTTGATAAGGAAGTAAATTTCCACCTGCTGCACGCCGGTAAACCCAACCTTTTTTCTGTAAAAACTGAATGAATTGTTTTGGTTGCATCTCGAGTATTTTTGCGGCTTCTGTAAGACCGAAGAGTCCATTATGACGCTGTAAACTTTCAAGTGCCATGGCTTTTGGTGTTAAATCTTCAATGATGGTGTCTTTTTGATCTATTTGACCTTGCAAATAATTCAAAAATCCAATCATAGCTTTTGGACTTGAATAATCGATTTGTGGTGTTACTGCTTGCTTTGCACGCCGTTCACATTCTATAAAATACTCTCTGGCTTCATGCCCTTTGTCATTACGCTCTATCATCGAAAGGTGCTTAGCCATATCTAATGTGAGGTAGTATTCTACGCTTGGGCGCCCACCTTGGGGTTTTACTAAATTTTTAGTAAAACTTATAAAGTCTTGATTTTCTCGAAAATTACATTCTTTAATACGGTTAACAATCCAGTCATTAAAGCGGGCTTTTACTTCTAAAAAAGCATGCAGATCACGTGCATTTACTGTTTGAACAGTTTCGTTTTTAATTGTGTTGTGCTGAATAGCAATAAGCTTTTCCATTACGGACCTCATGTTGATGGGATTGATGAATGAAAGGGGGCGCTTTTTAAACGCCCTTCAGAATTTAAAGCACATCACAAGGACGCAAACGGTGCTGCTCTTCATAGGTACCGTAGACTGCATCATTATATTTTTCTTCTGCTAAATCATCTAAAAGTCTATTGTAGACATTGCTTTCATAGATATAAGGGGGAACCTTGCTGTCCTCATTGAGAAACTCTAAGTTTTCTTTTATATATGCCTCTGCAATATCTTCAGAAATATCTTCGCAACTGTTCTCAGAAGGATTTATGCGAAAGATTTGGATTGCATCATCTGCCTCGTCAACAATCTCTAGAACTTGGCGTTCATCAAGCGGACCTGCCTCTCCAATGTGTTGATCATCACCATAGACAACTAATAAAATTTCATTAGAATTAATAAGAATTGGCTTATCCATAATTTCCCCCCTCTAACGCCTCTTGGCGATTGTTTGTTTGTGGTTTATGGATACCAATGTAGCGATTTTGAAAACAAAGTCAATAAAAAAATGTAGCGATTTTGAAAATTTTTTTTAAAAATGATAAATTAAAGACTTACTTGAAGAAAAGTATAAAAATATTAATTCATATTCTGGCTGGCTTAATCCAGTCGATAGGTGCACACCATTCTAATTCTACATCTACGATATCGGCATATTTTCCATTTATACTGGATAAAACCCATTTCCCTTTTTCTTTTCCGAGACGTAATACTTTGATATAAACTTTTCCACATTTAGTTTTTACGATAGCGCGGTTGTTAATAAGATCCTCTGGTGGCAGATGATAGGAATAAAAAAGAAGGCTTCCTTCTTCAATGGCTGGAAACATAGAATCACCTACCACCCGAACGGCGACAGTTCCTTTAGGAGCAGAAGGTGGGGCTTCTACTTCTTCTAGACAACCAGAATCTATAGCGATTATTTCTCCGCCGGCTCCTACAGATCCAATCAAAGGAACTAAGTGATTAGTGGGAATAGAAGCGCCTGTAAGCTTTGATATTTCTAATAATTCTCGAGCAGAAATATCTCTTGTTCCCTTTAGCATTTTATTGACGGCAGCACGATCTATAGAGCGACCTAAAGAAGCTGTTAGCCGTCTTGAAAGCTCTGATTGGCTTAATCCAGCTTCAGATAAGGCATTTTGTAGCCATTGCGAAATACTTATTGTCATATCTTTATTGTAGGTACGTTGTATACAATCGTCATTTTCTAATTTAGAAACATGTAATTTCATTATCAATTTTCCTTCTTGACATTGTTTTTATAATCGCTACATAATGGGCTATGAAACAATTTTATGAAATAATAAATCTGTTAGGTGGAGTTCGTAGGGTGTCTCAGTTGCTCGGAGTTCATAGAACACGTGTGTATGTCTGGCTGCGTCCTGTATCAAAAGGTGGAACTGGTGGGAGAATTCCGACAAAACATATCCCAATTCTTTTAAATGAAGCCAAAAGAATTGGAGCACCGATTAAGGCAGAAGACTTTTTCTCGTTTTTTTATGGGGGGCAATCATATGAGACTATATCATCTCAAGCATCTGCTTTTACACCTTCCCCTACAGATAATAACGAGCACCAGCACCATTCACACTCATAAGAAGAAAGATCAGAGATGATAGATGTCCCACAAATCTCCATAAGCAAAGTCCAGTTGATTGATCTTGTTAATAATATTGGAGAGGCAACCATATATTATGGTGTCCGTTCGCCTCAAGATGCATCTTTTGAAACAAGAATAGATCCCTCATCAACAGGTTATTTTGTCTATATGCTGTATAGTATCTTTGCGCGTGATGATAGAAATTATTTTCCATTATTGCCGTACGATGATTTTAATCAATGGTTTTCATCTGCGTTTACGCAAGCTTTTACAACTTGGTTTGATAATTATTTTTCTCAAGAGTTGTTATCTTTTTATCGCTTAAATGAGCTGATCTTGTTTATGATCTTAGTCAAAGATAAGCTTGATCTCTTAAGGCTTGATCTCTTAAGGGATGAAGTTATCAAAAAAAGAAATCAAATTAATAAATCATAGCATAAAAACGTTTTCCTAAGTAAATTAATCCAATTTTTTAAAGTCTATGAGGTCGGTTTGTGTCGTTACAGTCATTGTTGTTTCTGGTTTCAATGGGGATGTATGAGTAATGATTAAAGTAACTTGGGCTTTTATATCTTCTTCACGCGCTGCTACAAAAATAAGGATTCCTGTGTACTTATCTTCTAAGGGAGCTATAGAAATATTAACATCGATTTCTTGTCCCGTTCGAAAATCCTTTGCTTTCTCACAGTATCCGGATGATATTGTGTGTGACGTTGGTCTGGCATCAGGATTAACATATGGTGCTTGCATTTGCCACAATCTTGTTTCCGGTTTGTATCTAATGCCATATCCAAGAATAAAGCGAGAACCATCTTTTAGCTTTATATTTAAAACGTGGATGACAGTTTGTGCATTGTTTTTTATTTTTAAACAAAGAAGCGTCCACTTGCCTTTTGTTGGAAAATGTGGGCCAGTTGTATATATGGAAGGTGGCGTTCCTAAATCCTCTACTCTTTTGTTATCTAACAAAAATTTAATATGTTCTTCTGACCATTTGGCAATATCTTTTGTCGATATCGCTTGCTCTTTAAGGGCTATCGTCTGTTCTTGGCTTTCTGCAAATTGCTTGCTTACCCATTCTCTATCTTCTTCTCGTTTTTTTGCAGCTTTTTCTAAATCATCTTTCCGGATTTTGGCTGCTTCTTTACGGTCTTTATTTCTTAAAATAAGCGCTACTGAAAGCGACACAGCAAATGACACAAAACCTGTAAGAAATATCTTTATCCATTCTTGCATCTTTCCCCTCCCCACTTTTTAGAATCATTGGGAGGTTACTTTTTCACAAACATTTTTGCAAGACAGGCAATCGCAACGCGCTCTGTCATAACGCACGCATAAACACACAGCAACCTTAAGGGGGGATTATGATCACTAGCGCACAAACCATTTTATGTCTTGATCTAGGGACCAAGACAGGCTGGGCAATATGCGGCGCTGATGGTCACATAACAAGCGATACAGAACATTTTCAATTACGCCGCTTTGAAGGTGGAGGGATGCGTTACTTACGTTTTAAGAAATGGCTTACTGAACTAAAGAGATCCGTTGATGAAATTGACGCGGTGTATTTTGAAGAGGTGCGCCGGCATGTGGGTACAGATGCTTCTCATGTTTATGGCGGTTTACTAGCAACGTTAACAGCATGGTGCGAGCATCACCAGATACCTTATGAAGGTATACCGGTTGGTACAATAAAGAAGGCGATGACAGGCAAGGGGAATGCGTCAAAAGAAGAAATAATACAAGCGGTGCGTGCAAAAGGGCACGCGCCTAAAGATGACAACGAAGCAGATGCTTTAGCAATTTTATATTTAATGAAAGAAGGGGGTATGTATGTCCAGTAAAATACCATGGACGAGGCTTTTTGCAGACAAGTGGCTTCTTGATCTTACTTGTTTACCCGCAATTGAAGGCAATGTTTATATGCGGTTGCGATTGCAAATGTTGCGCACTAGGGAGTCTCTTGTAAACGATTCACAAATATTATCTCATTTTACTTGTTGTTCAGTAAAAAGATTTCAAAAGGCATTAGATTATTTATTTAGATCTGGACATATCATTTGTTTAGAAGATGGTCGTTTGTGGATTTCAGATGTTGAAGAAGAATTAAACAATTCAGATGAAACTTTAAATAAGTTTGCAGAAAGAGCAGCAAAAGCAGCAAACACTAGGAAAAATAAACATCAAGAAGATTCTTCAAGAGGTCTTCAAGATTCTTCAAGAGGTCTTCAAGATTCTTCAAGAAGTCTTCAAGATTCTTTAAGAGGGTACATAAACAATAACAATAACAGTTATAATAAAAAAACTAATACTATCGTATTAGCAAAAAAAGAAATCGATTCTGAAAATTTAGAAATCCATGATCAGATTCACGAACCAACAGAAGTTCATGATTGCGAAAGCCAACCAGATCAAATCACAACGGGTGCAGATAACCAACCACCCATTCACGAGCCAAGTATTGATACTCAATGCGATATTAAACACCGGTGGCATATTGACGAGAAAGAGCTGGCGAAACTGCCATCACGCAATTTGCCAAAGATTGCCACCACACTTGCAGAAGCCATAGGTGGGGT
>NZ_BAABIZ010000044.1:0-6724 GCF_039543045.1 Bartonella jaculi | reverse complement strand
ATCAAGCGATACGCCAAACAGCAGCGCGTTATGGTTTACCCGAAAGCTATTTGTATCGTGTTGCGCAAGTGGAGAGTGGAGGCAATCCGAACGCAAGGAATCCACGTTCTTCTGCGGGTGGGTTATATCAGTTTATAGACAGCACGGCGAAACAATATGGTTTGCAAGACCGTTTTGACCCCATGCAAGCAGCCGATGCCATGGGGCGGTTGACGCTTGATAATCGCAACCATTTAAGCCGTGTGTTGGGAAGGGCACCTACAGATGCGGAACTGTATTTAGCACATCAACAGGGAGCAGGGGGAGCAGCGCGCCTTTTGCAAAATCCCCATGCCAATGCAGCGCAATTGGTTGGGAGCAATGCGGTTGGTTTGAATGCAGGCAATAATGCAATGCGCGCGGGTGATTTTGTTAATCGTGTTTTCCAAATGTATGGTGGACAGCAACCTTATAGAGCAAGTCCTATTGCACGAGGGGGCATTGGCGAGAGAGCAAACTTGCTGGAGGTTTTACGGGCGTTATTAGCGTCACAGGAAGAGCCTTCAGAAGAAGAGCATGAAGAAGATAATAATCCTTTGATGACGCAATTCATGCGGGCATTTTACGGACCGTTTTACAAGATTTAGGATTCACAAGACATGTCAACGATATATGATTGGTCGCTGAGGGCGTCTGATAACACGCGCGCCGATGATTTGATTGATTGGTCAGAGGGGCAGCGCCCTAGCACGATAAATAACAGTGCGCGTGTGATGATGCAACGTGTGAGAGAGTATTTATCCGATACAGGAGGAGCTCTTGAAGGCATTGTTACGGTTAATCACAGCCAACAAACGACAGCAATTACGCTTCAAACGAAATCGCAATTTTTGGATTACAAGAATGGTATCATTGTGCGGTTTAAAGCCAAGGGCAAGAATGTAGGAGCAACCACGGTATCTCTCAATGGTCTCTCAACGAAACCGGTTTACAAGGCATCAGAAACGGGGGTTCCGATTTTGTTAGAAGGAGAAGAGATTCAAAGCGGATGCATCTATACGCTTGTGTATGATGAAGAGATCTCAGGTTGGCAGCTTCTTAATCCCACCTCCACACTATCGCAACGAGGCTTGGCAAGCGCTCTTTATCCAGCAGGCTTTATTGGGACGTTTGCTATGCAAGCAATCCCTAGTGGTTGGCTATTATGTGATGGAAGTGCTTATTCGCGGAATATTTATAGTGATTTGTTTGCGGCGATAGGGACGACATGGGGGAGTGGCGATGGTTTTAGAACGTTTAATATACCAGATTTACGTGGGATGTTTTTACGCGGCTTTGATGGTGGACGCAATGTTGATACAGGACGTAGTTTTGCGAGTGTACAACAGGATTCCATTCAAGCCCATAAGCATGAAGGTCATAGGATATCCGTTTCTCAAATGGCTGAGGATGAGGAACATTATTGGCATGGAGATGCAACAACTTTATGGGGGCATGCGCTTGATGATGAGCAGAAATCGAGAGTGAGTGCCGTATCTGGCGTAAGAAAAGAAGATATTCAAACCTATGATATTTTGGCAGTTCCTCTTGAGCAGCCGCATAGCCAAGATCTTGTTTTGTCAAGGGCTAGAGAGAGCGAAACGCGCCCGATCAATGTATCGGTTGTTTTTGCGATAAAAACATGAGGCAAGGATGTCAGGCATTTATGATTGGTCATTGAGGGCATCAGAAAATGCAGGCGCTGATGATTTGATTAATTGGTCAGAGGGACAGGCGCCTCATACAGTGAACGATAGTGCGCGTGGAATGATGCAGCGTATGAGAGAGTATATATCGGATACGGGAGGAGCGATTAAAGGCACTGTTTTTGTTAATTGGGAACACTTAGAGACGGTCATAACTTTACAAAATCGGTATGATTTTTCGACTTATAAGAATGGTATAGTTTTGCGTTTTAAGTCGAGTGGCTGGAATGTAGGAGCAACAACGGTTTCACTGAATGCGTTACCAAGAAAAGCAGTTTACAAGGCGACGGCAACCGGTCTTGTCCCGCTTGTAGGAGATGAAATTCACAAGGGATGCATCTATACGCTTGTGTATGATGAAGAGATCTCAGGCTGGCAGCTTCTTAATTCCACGATAAGACAAGAGCGTTCTTTTAAGTGCTTGCCTACTGGTTTTATAGGGGCGTTTGCCATGGAAAGATTGCCTGAAGGTTGGTTGTTGTGTGATGGTCGTTCTTATTCACGGAGTCTTTATCGTGATCTTTTTGCAACGATAGGAACGATGTGGGGTCAGGGTGGTGATGAAACGACGTTTAATGTTCCAGATTTACGGGGGATGTTTTTGCGTGGCTTTGATTATTTAGGTGTTGTTGATCGTGATCGAAGTTTTGCAAGCACGCAACAGAGTTCTTTGAGAGATCATGAACACAGCATTGGGTATGTTGAACCGGTAAGCAGTTCTTCGAGACGCAAGCGTGATCTCTCCTCTGATCCCGAAACGAGAAGAAAGCAAGAACGTGCCGTAGGAGGCTGTTTTGATAGTTACGGGACTTTGGATAAGGTTTATGAGTGTATAACAGAGCGTTTGGAAGGTGCTCCAGCACCTCATTCTTTAATTACAAAATATTCTAAGCGTTGTTTTAGTCCTACTCAGCATGGCTACGAGAATCCTGATTGTTATGGAGGTTCTCAGGAGACGTCTCCTTCACCGCCTCCTAGTTTGGATTATGAAATCATTGGAGATGAGGAATGTATAGGCTTAACGGGAGATGCCTTGGAGAGGTGCAATAAAGCCTTTGATAACGAAGTGCAGACACCACCAGAAGAAACCGCCCCGTCTTTTGAAAGAGAAGCCCATACCGCTCATCGGTTTTTTATTCACCATGAAAGAGGTTTACGTCCACACCTGATTCCCAAACGGGCAGGAGAAGATCTAGGCATTCATGATCATATACTCATGACGGATAGTTTTGGAGGTATTGAAACGCGCCCGATCAATGTGAGTATTGTTTATGGGATTAAGACCTGAGGAGGCAATGCAATGTTATCGAAACCCTTTGCGATATCAGAAATGAGCGACCCGTCCCAAATACGGGTCGTTTTGTATTCGGGAGACCGTTTTATCCATGCGCCGCTTAATGGGCTTGTTGATTTGATCAAGGCGTCTTTGAAGCCAGAATTTGATGGTTCGATAGAAAAGTTAGAAGAACGGTTAAAAGATTTAAGTAGAGAGCTAGAAGAACTGAAAGAGTGTTCATTAGATGAAATACTCTGAATGGATATAGGGAGAAAGAGATGGGGATACCGCATCATACGCATGAATATTCACTACCAGTAGCAACCAAAGAAGAGATCATAGATGGTGCATCTGAAGATACAGTTGTTGTTCCGAAATTGTTAGGAACCGCCTCTCTTTATGCTTATGAGGTTTTTGCGACGGCGGAACAGGGCGTACATGCGCAACAAACTTCCGAACGCGCCTTGGTATTATCCACGACAGCCAAACAGACAGCGGATGATGCGCAAAGATTAGCGAATGATGCGAAGGACTTATCGAATGGAACGGCTGCAACGGTAGGGCAAGCTTTAACGCGAGTATCTACAGCGGAAGAAACGGCGAATGCAGCGAAGAAGGCAGCTGATGACGCTTTGAAGGAAGGAGGGGACGCGAAAAGCAGAGCAGAGGAAGCGGTGACAGCGTCTAATAGTGCGAATGAAACGGCAGGTCGAGCGGTCACAGAAGCGAATGCAGCGAAGAAAGCGGCTGAAGAAGCGCAAAGGGTATCAGGAGAATGCAAAAGCCAATCGGCGAGTGCAGAGAGTTTAGCCAATGAAGCTAAGAGTACATCTGAAGAAGCGAAGCAAATAGCAGAAACCGGCAAGATAGCAGCAGATAAAGCCGTCTCGTTTTCAACAGAAGCCAAGCAGTCTTCTGAAAATGCAGTTAGTGTTTCTACTGAAGCAAAAGGCTTAGCGGAAAGAGCGGTCACAGATGCAGGTGTAGCGAAGACAACAGCTGAAGAAGCAAAGACAATAGCAGGAGAGGCGCAACAAACAGCAGTTGATGCGAAGTCACTAGCGGATGCGACAAAGGTGATGAGCGAAGCTGCCAAGAGTACAGCAGAGGCAGCGGCAGCGAGCAGTACGCAATCCCTGAACACAGCGAAGGAAGCCAAAAGCACAGCAGAGAGTGCGTCTTCTAAAGCCAGTGAAGCGCAAGAAACAGCGTCTAGAGCTCTATCAGTAGCCAATGATCTCAAGCAATCGGTTGATCATGTTAAGAATACAGTTGAGACAGCGAAAAGGACGGCAGAAGGAGCACAAAACAAGGTCTTAACATTAGAAAACCTTGCGACTGAAGCCAAGACGAAAGCTCTAGAATCGAAGCAAACGGTTGAAGAGGTTAAGGCGACAGCGACTTTGGCAGAAACGGTAGCGAATAATGCGAAGCAATTAGCGGATAGTGCGAAGGCGACAGCCGATGAAGCAAAAAATAAAGCAGAGGATGCGGGTGTTGTTTCGCAAGCAGCCAAGAATGCTTCAGAAGAAGCCAAGAAGGTAGCTTCTACAGCGACAGCAACGGCTGATCAGGCGCAACAAGATGTAGCAGCGGCTAGCAGGTTAGCAGGTGAAGCGAAAAGTGAGGCAGAAGAGGTAAAGAGCCAAGCAGCTACAGCGGTAACGTTTTCCAAAGAAGCCAAAGAGATTTCAGCAACAGCAGTAACAGCAGCGAATACAGCAAAGGAAACAGCAACTACGGCGCTATCAGAGGCAAGAGAAGGGAAGGAGAAGTCTGAAGAAGCTAAGCTTCTTTCAGAACAGTCGAAGAGTGTTTGTGAAGACGCCAAGCAAACAGCGTTGGCTGCGAAACAGACAGCCGATAATGCGAAGGTAAGTGCAGGTGAAGCCAAAAGGGCATCTGAGGAGGCAAAGACACTTGCGCAAGAATCCAAGAATGCTTCAGAAGAAGCCAAGCAAGAGGTTGATGGCGTAAAGAGTGTTGTGGAAAGTGCAGTCTCTACAGCCAATACAGCCAAACAAACAGGAGATGATGCGAGCCAAAGGGCATCGGAAGCTTTGACGCAGTCGAGTGAAGCCAAGAGCATAGCTGAAGAAGCAAAAAGCGTATCAGAAGGGGCAAAAACGACAGCTCAATCGGCACAAGATGCGGCATCAGAAGCGACGAGAGTAGCCAATGAAGCGAAAGCTGCCGCAGAACGGGCAGTTGTTTTGGATAGGCAAGCGGTGCATGCGAATGATGAAGCGGTTAAGAGCATAACTGAAGCAGCCAAGAACACAGCCGAAGCAGCGAAATCGTTAGCGGCAGAGGCGAAGAAGGTAGCCGAAGGAGCGCAGAGAAAAGCAGCATCAGTAGCAACGATAGCGGATGAAGCCAAACAGACAGCGGGGTTTGCAGAACGTGATGCGGAGCAAGCACGGAGTAAGGCAGAAAATGCAGAAAGCGTAGCTTATGAAGCACGGAATAAAGCCAACGATGCGAAGGAAGTAGCGGATAGCGCTAAGGCTACAGCCAGTGAAGCGCAACTGGCAGGTGAAGAGGCGAAAACAACAGCAGAAAAAGCAGAATCACGAGCGTATGAAGCAAAGGATGAAGTAGGCAAAGCCAATGAAACAGCTAAGAATGCGAAGCTTATAGCAGAGTCAGCTCAACGTGCAGCAGAAGAGGCAAAAACAGCAGCAGGAGTAGCACAGACAGAGACGAGTGAGTTGAAGGATGCGGTTCAAACCCTAAAGGATGCAGCATCTTCTGCAAAACATGATGCCGAACAAGCGCGAAATACGGCGAAAACAGCGGAAACCGTAGCTAATAGCGCTCATAGTAAAGTTGTAGATGTCAAGCAGGCAGTTGATAGTATCAAAGCCACAACAAGCTTGGCTCAAATAGCAGGAGAAGAGGCGAAAAAAATAGCCGGAAAGGCGGAGACACTGGCACATGAAGCGAGTGATAAAGCCAACGAAGCCAAGCAAGGAGCAGAAGAAGCGCAGAAAGCAGCCAGTGAAGCGCAAATTATTGCTAAAGCCAATCGTGCTATTATTTCGTCTCATAGCTCTCAGACAAAGACTTTAGCGACGGAAGTCAAACAAATAGCGGAGCAAGCGCAACAAGCCTCCGATGCAGTGAAGGCAACGGAAGAAACAGTGAAAGTTGCATGTGCAGAAGCAAAGACAACAGTAGGCTTAGCACAAACAGCAGCTTTGCAAGCAGAAAATGAAGCAAGAGAGGCAAAAAAGGCAGCCCAAGAAGCACAACAAGTTGCTTTGACAGTCCAGAGCAGTTCTTCTGGTTTTAACGATTTTATAAAACATTTAAACTTAAGCGCTATTTCAGTTAACACTCCGTTTCTTGTTGCGTCAGGAAAGAAACAGATAAGATTAAAACAAGGCACACATATTTCTTTTGCTTTAGAAAATGATATCTATATTGCAAGTTACAGGAGTGATGAAGAAATTACCGTTCCTTCTTCATTCTCGTCTGGTAAGGATTATTACATTTATTTGGTGTATGATACAGGCAAATCGCATAAACTTGTTTTATCGGAAAACTCTACTTATCCTGATGGTTATACAGCGAATAATTCTGTTAAGATAGGTGGGTTTCATACCCTCTGTGCGGATGTTGGAACGATTGATGGTCATTCTTTGTCGGGCTATCAAGCGGGGGATATTTTACCGAATTCTGTTTGGTGTTTGAATCATCGTCCGCATAGCTCTCCGGAAGG